>CAZFNE010000098.1:0-4947 GCA_964520335.1 uncultured Methanosarcinales archaeon
TTACGCCTTGCACTCCCTCACAATATCATGGATAATATATAAACATTTCGAGTCAGAAGGACTCGCTAGTGGAATTTAGAAATAGAAAAGCCATGAAGAAGCTATACAGGAATTATGAAGAAATTTGAAGAAAACTTGAAGAAATTATCAAAAAAATAAAGCGTTAAAAAAAGTTCTTTTAAAAATTGAGTTTGGGCCTGTATCTGAGAAAACTCAGAACTGGTCCAGGATATCAATCATTTCTTGGGCTTTGCCTTTAATAATGTCTGCTGCGTTTAAGGCGAGTTCTTTAGCGGTGTAAGAACCGTCAGATTCCATTGTGAATACAAAGGCATTATCATCGTAATTGACTTTTATTGCGTGAATATCGCAGACCTGTTCGCAGAGCCTGCAAAGGGAACATTTCAGGACATCGTCTTCAGAAACCCTGGCCCCTGATTCTTCGAACCTGATGATGCCTTTCGGGCATTCTGCTGCACAGTGTCCACATGCATCGCAGTTTTCAATAAGGATGACTGGCACATTTTTATATCCGCAGGCTACTCCTGCCTGCCATTTAACGCTGTCTCTTCCGTATCCCATATGGGCAATAGCCTCAAGCACGAGTTTCTGGCCTTTTTTCAGCTCAACAATAGGAACATTCGGGTCTGCAGGCTGAATTTTCGGGTCAGAAGAGATCAGGTCCCGGGAATGAACAATGCCTGGGCCTTCTGCACTGAGGGTCAAGGAAACCTCACACGCAGGGCAACCTTCTCCGCCGCAGACTTCACATTCTACCTGGGGCATGTAGGTCTCTCTATCTGTTACAAGTGGGATTAAGGACAGACGGAGAGCCAGTTGCTCATCATAGAGTACCGAGGTATTGTCATAGAGGTTCACGTATTCGATCGCAAGCGTTGGAACATCTGCAATCATTGCACGCCGAAGAGCGTTAGCAAAAGAGGTGCCAACTTTTGAGAGCACGAATTTTGCGGATCTGTCTGATAACTCCAGAATGTCTACTTCCATCGTCATATACCTTAATTTCCCTTTTATTTTAATTTGTTCGAAAAAAAATTTGAAAGAACTTTAGGAGAGCTCTCTGAAGGTTTCCATACATGTATGTTTTTATGGATTAGAGAGTTTTTAGGAAGCCTTAAAAGCCTTTGAAACTCCCTGAAGATTTCCCCCTGATGAGCCCTTAAAAAGTCCTTAATATATCCTCTGAATTATTTAGATAATTGTTATTTAGATAATTTTTTTATTAAATGGATTTTAAAGCAAAGATTTCCAAAGAATACTTGTTATTCCAGATAATAACTACTGTTGGAATTATTTATAAAACATTCTTTGAATTATCCGGTTATGAACTACTCATCTTTAAATCCTTCGTTTATGAATAATTCATTATTACGGATATTAAGTACGGGCAATTCAGTTAAAAATGAATGAGTTGAGTTAATAAGTCAATTGATTACCTAATTAACAAATTAATTCAACTTTAATTAATTCACTATAACTTATTCAGTTATAACTTATTCAGTTTTAACGAATTTAGTTTTTCAATTATACGCGTCTTCCGCCCTTTGGACGGGTTCCGTCGTGCGGGACAGGAGTGACGTCTTCTATCCTGCCAATCCGGATTCCTGCTCTTGCAAAAGCCCTGATTGCAGCCTGGGCCCCGGGGCCTGGACTTCTCTGTTTATTTCCTCCAGGGGCTCTTACACGGATGTGGATTCCGGTAATTCCTTTGTCTCTGAGCTGGTCAGCAAGCTGGCCTGCCATCTGCATGGCAGTATAAGGAGAACTTTCATCTCTTGCAGCTTTTACTACCATCCCACCGGAAGATTTCGCAATTGTTTCAGCGCCTGTAATATCAGTTACAGTTATAATTGTATTGTTAAATGAGGATTTAATGTGAGCCACGGCCCATTTCATTTCTGCCATGTTTATCTCCTCCCTCTCCTCTTCTTTCCGCCACCTTTCTCAGGAGGTCTCTCTCTTGCCTGTCTTGCATCTGCAGCAGCCTTAAGGGTGGTTGTACTGTCTGCAAGGGCGGATGCTACCTGCACAGGTCTTTCAGCATGGGATTCACTAACAAGCGGAGAAGTTCCGTAGTATCCGATATGCATTTCGTCTTCCTTGGAAATGAGCATACTCGGGATTGTGGCCTTTCTTTCATTCACTGCAATGTGGCCGTGTGTAATAAATTGGCGAGCCTGGATAATTGTCCTGGCAAGCCCAAGCCTGAGCACCTGGGTCTGGAGCCTCCTTTCAAGGATATTTTCAGTCTTTAAAGAGAGGATATCATCAATATTGGAGTCAGGTTTAATGAGACCGTAACGGATAAGTTTTGAAAGGATTTCTTCGGACTGAGTTTTTTCGTGGCCTTCAAGCCCTCCTTCCTGAGCGTTTGCAGCACTTGCAAGCAGCTTTCTTGCCTCGGACCTGTACATCCTGAGCATACTGGCTGCTTTCCAGACTTCTCTCTTATTCCTTAGGCCATACGCTTTAACGAGCTGGACTTCAGATGCCATCCTGGCTTCCTGCCAGGGGTGTTTCGGAGTCTCATAGCTTTTACTTTTCTTACCTGGATATGCCATTAAAAATCACCTTACCGGAAAATTACTTCTTCCTGCTTACCCCGACAGTTGAACCGCGGCGGCCTGTGGATTTTGTTCTCTGGCCTCTAACTTTAAGCCCTCTTTCGTGCCTGAGTCCTCTATAGGCACGGACCTTTTTCAGGTTGTTAATATCTTCCCTGAAGGTCAGAAGAATATCTGTTCCGAGTAGGTGCTTATCCTGGCCTGTTGCAAGGTCTTTTTGCCTGTTCAGCATCCAGGAAGGGACGAAATCTTCAAATTTCCCGATTGCATCGTCAAGTTTTGACACATCGTCTTCTGGCAAGTACCCAAGTACCGCAGAGGGGTCGACCCCTGCGCCTCTTGCAAGAAGTACGGCAGTGCGCCTTCCAATTCCAGGAATACCTGTAAGGGCATACTGCACTGGCTTTGCCCCCTGCAAGTCGGTATTCATAATCCGAACAAGATGCCTTAATTCTTCGTTATTTTTCTCTTCTACCATATTATTTCCCTCCTGGGAAATGCATACAGCACCCTGTAGCCCCTGACCGAATACCCTGAAAAAGAATATGCGAAAAAATCAGGAGCAGCTCTCAATAGGAGCTTCTTTACAGCATATACTGATGAGTTCATTTACATACAACTTCCAGTATATAAGGTTATCTTCAATCAGGCAGGTCTCAATAATATATTTCTCTTAACAACGATCCAGTCCTAAAAAACTTAGAAAGAAAAAGGTTGAAAAAAATAGAGAAGAAGGGAAAAAGGAAAAAAAGGGAAAAAATAGAAGGAAACTGAAAGAAGGTGGTTCGAAAAATTTTATTTTAATATAGGTAATAGTCAGTATAAATACAGTATATAAAGTCCATAAGAGTCTCAAAAAATAAGACTGAAAAGTTAAGAGGAAAGTGAGAGAAAAAGTAAGACAGAAAATACGAAAAGGCAGAGGATAAAAACGTGACGCCGAGGGGGAGATTCGAACTCCCGAGGGGCTAAGCCCCACAAGCTTTCCAGGCTTGCGCCCTACCACTAGACTACCTCGGCATAATGCGTATGGCCGACCTATACCATAACGGAATAGTGATATATAAAACTTATTCTACGAAAAATTATGTAAAAAGAATTTTTCAAGATTATTTTCGAATTGTATAAACTTTGTTTAGAGTTATTTGAAATTGTTAAAAATTAGTTTTGAGATTAAAGCTGCACCTTATCTTCCTTTTTAGTCCAGCCTTTTGGATATGTTCCAGCTTCCATCATAATTCTTACAGGCGCTGCTGCAAGGCCGGTACTGGCTTTGAGGATTTCCTCAGTAGTCATTTCAGCTTTTGCCAGGGCTACCAGTTCGCCTTTTAGGGAAAATAAAGCTGCAAGGTCTCCTTTTTTGAGGTCGGAATCCAGGCTTGTAACTCCAGGCACAGCAAGAGAAGCTCCTGAACATACTGCGTCTACTGCACTGTCTCTAAGATAGATCTTTGGCAGATGGGAAACGGCAGCTTCCATAGGTCGGATAACCCTTCTGAGTTCGGATTCATCGCCTTCTTCTTGCCAGAAAACATATGCATCCTTCAAATCCTGCAGGGTTACAAGTGTTTTTTCGGTAAAGGGACCTGCTTTTGTCCTCCTCAGTTCCTGCATATGCCCGCCAGAGCCCAGAGCAAGTCCTATATCATGGCAGAGCTTCCGGATATAAGTTCCTGCCTCACAGCCCACACGAAAGAGCACGTCCCTGTCTTCGATTTCAAGCACTTCAAGATAATAAATAGTCCTTACACGGATTGCCCTCTTTACCGCCGATTTTATTGGGGGCATCTGGTATATAGGCCCGGTAAATTCCTCGCAAACCTGCCGGACGAGCTTTTGAGGCACCTGCCTGTGAAGCCTTAAAAGGCACATATATTCCTTTCCTGAAAGCCTTAAAGCGGGTACGGCTTTCGTAGCTTTCCCGAGAAGGGTAGGCAAAAGTCCGGTAACCTTGGGGTCAAGCGAGCCTGCATGGCCTGCAGTATTTACTTCAACAATGGCTTTTACCCAGGCTGCAACCTCATGGCTTGTAGGGCCTTTAGGCTTATCGATGTTTACTACGCCTTTCTGGATATATTCAAGAATAGGGCGCTTTTCCGGAGAACAGCCATAAGAAGGATTTGTCCAGGATGATGACTTTCTGACCAGAGTTCTTTCAATTTCGGATGGCAATTTTCCGGCAGATGACATAATCTTCTAAAAACTCCTTAAGATATGATTCAAATGTAGTGATGTAAGCAAATTAATGTATGTAATTGTTATTATAATAATATCTAATAATATCTGTCAATATCTGTTAATATCTGTTAATATCTGTCAATATCTATCAATGACTATCAGTATCTATCAATATCTAACTTCT
>CAZFNE010000098.1:5047-10730 GCA_964520335.1 uncultured Methanosarcinales archaeon
TAATATCTGTCAATATCTATCAATGACTATCAGTATCTATCAATATCTAACTTCTTGACCGGGATACCTAATAATGTGTATATTCCTGGCTGAGAGCATTTCCCGGTTGATAGTCCTTTCCGGATTATTTTAACTTATATTTTAGATATGATTTTGAAACACGCTCACCATTTATCTCCCGGGTCATATCTTTACGCTTATTGAGGAAATAATTAGCATAAGAAGCCTTCAATTATTACAGAATAACATGATGATCCTGGTTAATTAACTGACTGATTATTATAATACTATGCAGCCCTGCTTAATTTGGAGCTACTGATTTGATCCGGATCAATTAACAAAAAATTAATGGGGAGAAATACCCAAAACATAACTAAAAATACTTAACGGCCTTGAATAAGCTAAGTACCCCTATAAAAACTCTAATGATAGCCTGGAATTTCGAAATAATATCTTTTTTCAGAGCAAGTTTAGGGCAGGTTCGAGAGACCTAAATCCTGAAGGCAAAATTCAGATGCCTGAGACGTTTAGAGATAAGACTTAGGGGTAGGATTCAGGGATAGGGTTTTCCGGGAAAGAATTATTCTGGCCCTATAAGAGAATCAATTGCAATTCGGAGAATATCCAGAGTCTGGTACTGGTTCCATTTTTCAGAATCGATGACTATATCATAAATAGATAGGTCTGAAATGTCAATGTTATAATAATTCTTGTAGCGCAGGGCTTCGGATTTTTCTCTCTGGACCGTTTTTTCAAACTCTGCTTCAAAAGAGCGGCTTTTTTCCCTTTTTTGAATACGTTTTACGCGGACAGGCAGGGAGGCTTTTATCCAGATTTTCAAAACGTTTGGGACCCCTATGGCCATATGGCCTGCAAGCCGGCTTTCAAGGATAATATTATCCTGGCTCCGGATTATGGCTCTCTGGTTTTTGTCAATGGCAAGGTCAATCGAAGGGTCTTTTTCGGCCATGATCCCGAATTCTGAGAGGGTCATGCCCTTTTCTTTCGCTATCCTTCTGAAGACCTCGCCTGAGGAAATTAATTCAAGCTCATAATACTCAGCCAGCAGCCGTGAAATGGTTGATGTCCCGCTGCCTGGAAGCCCGCTTACTGTTATTTGCATTAGATCCCACCGATATTCAAAGCCTTTCTAACAAGCTGGCTTACTCCGAGCGAGGCAATAAAGTACCAGAAAATCCAGTGCTGGATTGGCCCAATAGCTGAAGAGGTAAGCAATTGTTCTCCCCAGAATGGAAAGACCATGGTTGCAGCGCCATGCCCACTAATATAATAGTAAGCCCACATGAAGAGCGGAATAGAGAGTATACTTATGTATGCCATTGGCTTGAACTGCTGTTTGGACATTTTCATCTGGTCTTCCATCATCTCTTTTCTCTGGTCTTCAAGCTTTTTCAACATATAGGTATTCTGGGAAAGCTGAGCTTCCCTGTATTCCTTCTGGAAAACCTTCATACGCTCCTGGGTATTTCTCATAAGATCCCAATCCATTGTGTATTTTTGGATAAGGGAGGCGTAAATTGCAGTAATAGTTGCCATTACCAGCAGGATGAGATGGAAGTTTTCCTGCCCTACAAGAGCAAGTACGGGATTCATCAGAATCCCAACTCCCTGTCCTATAGTATCTCTAAATCCCTCTCCAAGAAGCATTATTCCAAACATCAGGAAGAAACCCAAAGCCAGAAGGACGCGATCTATTTGTTTTCTTAATGTCTCCGAAACCAAGTTATTCTCACCATTCAGGTTTGATAATGATACAGGTAATTAGATGCCGATTTAGATACAGATAATTAATGATCAAGGCAATAATTCTAATTCTTAAATCTGGATAAGCATAATAGATAAGATCTATAAAGATTTTAGGGGAAAGGTAAATTTAGCCAGCCTAAATTGCAAAGCTAAAATGCTTACATCTATTTTTCTGGTAAATAAGTTTTGATGTATATAAGTTATACTATTCCTGTGATTACCTCAGCCTATTAAAAAATGCTCTCGGAAAAGTTATTCAACTTTATCGGTTTCGGAGAGGAAAATCGTTCTTGAAAGTAAGGAGTTCTGAAATATTAGAAATATAAGATCCCTAAATATAAATCCCCCAAAAGTATATTAGAAAATGTAGAAAGAAGCAGGTACAGGGTTTCTCTTGTCGATATAAAAAAGATTCAGGGTCAGTAAGAAAATATAAATTAGGTTATAAAACTTCATAAGTAGTTAGACTTACCAGGCAGGAGTTTAAAACTCAGGGGTATTTGTTTTCCAGTTTTTCCATAAGCTCTTTTCCTGCGATTGTTAAAGTGTATTTTTTCCATGTGCTTTTTTCAGGAGTTAAACACCTGATCAAACCTTTGCTTTCGAGTTCTTTTAAAGCGTGACTGATGTTTTGCGTGGATCTGCTTGCCTCATGAGCAATATCCGACGCCCGGACAAACGTATGGGTCTTCATATAGTCCATAAGAATCAGACGGCGGTCAACACTGATAACCCAGTTAAGCATCTCATCGGGTGAGCTTTCAGCCATAACTCAATTCCTCCGTCGTATAATACCTGTTGAGATAAACAGCTACATTATATTTAAATATTAATTGTTTGAATCGATGAGAACTAATTCTCTGGCATTTACAGCGAATTTATGAAGAGTGTGTAAATTAATTTAGACTTATTGGAATTAATTAAAATTTTCCTAGATATAAAGCAAAAATAACCCAAATCAAAGTGGTATGAACCGAATTAATTTGAAAATCGAATTAATATAAAATATCCGGGAATAATTAACTAAAAATAAAAGTTCCTGAAATTCCTAAAAAGTTTCAAAAAGAAGAAAAAATAAGAAAGAAAACAAAAAAGGAAAATTGAAAATAAAAGGAAAACTGAAAATAAAAAAAAGAAGATTCAGGCAAACTTTGAAAGAATTACCTTAATATCTTCAAAAACTTCATCTACACTTTTAGTCCCGTCAAGATTTACCAGAAGGCCCTGTTTTGCATAATAGGCAATAAGAGGCTGGGTCTGTTTTTTATAAACGTTGAGGCGGTTCTGAACGGCTTCTGCTTTGTCATCCTCACGCTGGAAAATCTCAGCTCCGCACTTGTCGCAGATATTGCCTTTCTTTGGCGGGGCAGTAATTGAATGATAGCTTGCGCCGCATTTGCACATGAGACGCCCGCTAGTTCTTTTGACCAGCTCTTCGTCAGGGACTTCAAGGTTAAGCACGACATCTATGGGTTTTTTAAGTTCTTCCAAGATCTGGGCAAGCGCATCTGCTTGAGGAACAGTTCTCGGATAACCATCAAGAATGAAACCTTTTTTGCAGTCCTCTTCTTTCAGGCGATTTTTGATAATTCCTATGAGCACATCATCAGGAACAAGCTCTCCTTTGTCCATATAGGACTTAGCTGCAAGCCCAAGCTCAGTCCCTTCTCGAACATTTGCCCGCAGGATATCTCCTGTAGAGATCTGCGGAATTCCGTAGAAATCAACCAGTTTTTTGGCCTGGGTGCCTTTGCCGGCACCTGGAGGCCCGAAGAGTATTATATTCATTGGAAAATCCCTGTTCTATATGTTTAACTCTTGATTATTTTGGGGTTTATTCAGCAAAAATAAGCTGAATATCCCTTAGTAGCCTTAAGTTACCTTTAATAACCCTTACTGTTCCCCAAAGAAGGAACGGATCATTGGGTGCATTTCCATCATCTGTTCTGAAGCTATATCTTCGTACAGCCGATATACTATACTTACAGTCAGCAAAAGCCCTGTTCCTCCAGCACTTCCTATAGTCCCCAGGAGGCTTGCAACCAGAGTTAGAATCCCAATAAAAGCCCCACCGATTACAGTAACTTTTGGGATATAACGCTGCATGACTTTTTCGATGCTGCCTATATTCCTCCTGAAACCTGGAATTTGCATGCCTGAATTGAAAATCTTCTGGGCTGTCGGTTTTGCTCCCATGCCTGTAGTCTCTATCCAGAAGAGAGCAAAGATTATCCCGCCTCCGACAAGCATAACTGCATCCGTAAACACATGAAGCCCGATTTGCCAGATAGCAGGCGGAGCCACTCCAGTGCCCGCAAAAGATTCCCGCACAAGCGATGGAATCCAGTCATATGGACTATTTATTGGAGAAAGATAGTACATAATCCCATTAAGAGGCGTTGACCCCTCGAACTCTCCAAGGAAAGTAATCCCCCTGCTGGCAAGAATGATTCCTATCATCTGGATATTGGCCTGAAGGGCTCTGACAAGAATCATTGGCAGGACTGAAGAGTAGATCAGTTTAACAGGAAAACGACCTCTTGCTCCTCTTACTGCGCTGTGGGCCAGAGGAATCTCAATCCTTGTACTTTCCACATAAACTACAAGCAGGAAAATAACAACAGTGCTTATCAGTGCTAGAATTCCTCCCCTGACAAGTACATACATCAGGCCCTCACTTGAGAGGATGTAGTCTAAGCTAGTATTCTGGAATATATAAACCCACTTTGGAATCAGCCCGACAGGAAGCCCTGATGGGTCAAGTTCCCAGTTTATAAGTCCTGAAACAATCTGCTGAGAAATACCTGCAACAATAAAAAGCCCGACTCCTGATCCTATACCCCATTTTGAGACCACTTCATCCATGAAAAGAACAAGGGCCCCTCCAATAAAAATCTGGATAAGAAGCAGGAAGGTGATCACTCCCAGGCCTACACCGAGAGCAGAAGCAAGTCCCGGGTCCGGCTGGATATATCCACCTAGAAGCTGCGGCAGAGCCTCAAGTATGATCATGACAAAGACAAGGAATTTCTGGGCTCCCTGGAAGAAGGCCTGATCTTTGGGATCTGAAAGGTCCAATTTGATAATATCTGCACCAACAAGAAGCTGCAGGACAATCGAAGCCGTGACAATAGGCCCGATACCAAGCAGAATAAGAGAGCCTGAGGCCCCGGCAAAGAAGGCACGGTAAGATTCAAAAAGGTCAATAGAATCCGCGGACATTCCAAAGAGCGGCACATTTGCCAGAGCAAAGTACAGCACAAGAATTCCCAGAGTCCACCAGAGTTTATCCTTAAAGTGAACATGTTTTTCCGGACTTGCTACTGCAGGTAACTTATTAAAAAACGGTTCTAAAGTATCCCTGAGAGTCATCAATTACACCATTGAAAATATAAGTTTATTTATACTATTTAAGATATTAGATTATGTTCTCCCATTTATACTGTTTGGGTACAAACATATCCAATACGAAAAAGTTACTAAAAGAATGAAAATAAGTAATGCCGAAATGGCACCACTTATTCGGCGTCAATGCAGGACCCACCAGCATTCTCAATTTTCTCGCGGGCAGATGCCGAGAATTCTTCTGAAGTAACTACAAGGTTCTTTGTAACACGTCCGCTTCCAAGCACTTTTTCTATCCCAAGGTTTTCAAGGTTAATGTGGTACGCTCCGTCCTTGAGTTCTGCAAGCCCTTCTTCTACAAGATAAGGAGCAAGCTCGTCAAGTTCTCCCACATTCACTTTGGAAAGATCTCTTGAGACCTCAGCAGGGCGCTTAAAGCCGTGCTTTCCGTAGCTGTACCCTCTCAGCATTGCTCTTACGAAGTGGTGTTTACAGCCACCTGCTTTCCCACGGCCCCCACGGTTTCCGGCTCCACGCCTGTTTTTATGAGTTCCGCCTCCGCAGGTCCTGG
>CAZFNE010000099.1:0-10714 GCA_964520335.1 uncultured Methanosarcinales archaeon
AAGAATTTATATTTTTCTGATAAATCAGAAAATTCAGGAAAATATGATATCTTTAAAGTTATGTTAGTGGTAACTAATGTAATAAATCCGAAAAAAGTAGACCCCAGTGTCTAGAAAATTTAGTTCTGAGTCCTTATAATTAAGAAAGGGACTGCAGATGAAGCATTGTCTAATTATCGATGCCCAATAATTAAATTGCCACGACACTAGTTAAACTTTATTTAAAAGGTATACGCATACCTGCAATTTTCCATTATATCCGTCACAAGAGCAGTATAAAAGTCATCCAGAACAGTAACTTTTTCTCCTGCATTAATGGCTCTGGCTTCAAGATCTTCTTTACAGGCATAGATTTTGAGTTCTGGTTGCTCCTCTATCCCGGTAACAAGATGATAAACCCCATCTCCTGCAAGATAAATCTTAGCGTTTACGCATAGGGAGGCTAATTTAAGACATAATTTTGATCTGGGGCTTATTGGAGGTTTTGTTAGTAGAAATAAATCGTATTGCTCCTGATTCAAACTTTCACTCCAGTTATCATTTGTTAAATTGGTACCCTTAAATTAATATTATAAAATCTGAATTTCCCATTTCTTCAATAAATTCGTCTTCATCTGCCAATTCTAGCGTTTCTACAAAAGTTTCCCCAAAGAGGCATCTCTCCATTAAAGAGGGTTCGTGCACAATTACTCTCAATTCTCCATATGCATAGAGAATATCTTCAAGATTTGGCAATCCGAGCTTTTCACTTTTTTGACCTGCGACTGCAAGATAAACTCCATCCCCGTAAAGGCCAAGAGTTACATTCATCCCGCTAAGGCTTACTGCGGCCGCATTCAATACTCCAAAAGCCTTTTCACTGCCATATGGAGCTGTATCCAGAAGATAAAATACGGATTTAATCGACTCTACCTCAGTAAAATCAGGTTCCATCATTAAAACCTCATCTTGAGAGTGAAATTACCTTATCACTCTTACTCAGCATTTCTGAAAGCTCATATAGGCTAGTGATTCGTATTCCAGGGAAGTAATCTTTGCAATTGCTTCCTTCTATAATCTCTTCTTCTGGAGTGTAACCTCTTGCACCAGCACATCTTGCACACGCCCTAATTACAGCTCCTTTTTCCGCAAGTCCCGAAAAAAGTTGTCCAGCATTGGCAAAGAAAGAAGGGTTCTGACCTCTTTTGGGGATATGCACTGCATCTAAGTAAAGGAATATGTTTACTTTGTAATGTTTAAGTGCAGTCTCAGCGAGTTTGTAGGCGATCTCAGCATATTCGGAAATATAGGGGCCATCGGTAAGTATTATTGTCAGGGTCTTCAAGACTTCCTCCAAACAATGTTTGCTTAACAAGCGGTTCAGATATATACAGTTAGAAATTGTAACTGCTCGTCATTATATGCATATTCTGGTTCTTTGAGCAGTGTACATTTCTCCAAGGTTACATGACCAGCCATGAGTTTTATAGCAAAGCTGTAACAGCCCTGTTCTCCACATTTCCCACAGTTGGTTTGCGGCAGATATTTATAGATGTCCATGAGCACGACATTGATCTTTTCTCTTGGAGCAGGAACAACACCCTTTAAAATAGCTTCATTTATAATGTTTTTCAGCCTTTCGAGTTCTTCTTTAGCTTCATCTTCGTTTTTGACCATCCTAATGCTAACTTTTCCGCTGCCATAAATAGTTGTAATAATTTCTCCATTTTTAACTATCAAACTATCTTTTCGTTCTACATAATTGCTTCTAGGAAAGATAGGTTCAAGAATTTTCAGAACCCCACCTAGTGGAGGAGCCATACTTGCAATTACTCTGAATTTCGAGGGATCTGCTATACATGGCAAGAGTTGTCTGATTTCTGCAATTTCTACTGGCTTTGCCTGAGAGAGATCTTTGATTTCCCCTGTATTTTCTTTCTTGCTTCTCAGGAAATTTTTACCGTATTCACTCAATTTGAGATTTCTTCCTTCCAGCTCAATAAGTCCTGCATCCTGCAAAATCTTAAGGTTGAAGTCAAGAGTTTTTTCCCCGATTATACCTGCCATTTCTTCAATATTTTTATCGCCATCCGCCAGGGAATTAATTATATTCCTTCGAACCTTATTAGCCATGGCGAAATTTACCAACTTTGTGTCACTAGCTCCTCCAGACATTTTTCTACCTACCAGAATCATTGAAGTCTGTTGTTCTCCTAATTTTATCAACAACCTGTGTTATTTTAAGAAAATGTTTAATTCTCCAAGCTGACTGCTGAATTATTATGAGATTAGAAGCTTAAAAACCCAAAAGTTAAATATCAAAAAAGATTGATACCGAAATTTAGCGCTTAGATTATTTTTCAC
Source organism: uncultured Methanosarcinales archaeon (assembly GCA_964520335.1). Classification (GTDB taxonomy): domain Archaea; phylum Halobacteriota; class Methanosarcinia; order Methanosarcinales; family Methanosarcinaceae; genus Methanosarcina. The sequence continues at coordinate 2,344 of CAZFNE010000099.1, forward strand.
TGGTTTTCAATATCTTATTATTTTGCTTTTATCAATATTGCTTTAATCCCCGCTTTAGATACAGCTTTTTCAATATCCGGGACTGATACAGCTAATGGATCAAAAGTGACTTTTATCTGGTTAGTAATTGGATTAAGACTAAACGCTTTGACTCCCTGCAATAGTTTCATTTTCCTCTCGATTATTTGCCCTTCACAGGAACAGCCCAATCCCTCAATCTTGAAAGTCATAGTCTCGAGTCCCTCTTTGTTTTTATTCTCACTTATTACCGCTATAGGAACCTCATTTCCAATAACATTCTCCTCGCAACAACAGGTGACTCCTTCTATTCTACTAGCTGCATTTATCGATCCTTCTTTACTTCTCTTATTTATAGTAGGTAAAAGAATCCGATTTTCGACTGGTTTTTCTTCACAGCACTTTTGTCCGATAGTTCCACTTATCTCAGTTTCCACTTTATTTTTCTCTTTCTTTTCCTTTATCGGTAGAAGAATCCTATTTCCAGTTTCTTGCTCACCGCAGCAACAACCTACTTCTTCAGTCTTACTGGCTATAGTTCCGATCTCAAATTCCAATTTGCTTTCGTTCCTCAGAGGTGAAAGGGTACTTTCCTCAGCAACTTTCATCGTTACAGTTTCTGATTTATTCTCCCATTTTAACAACCTTAGAGCGTGTCTTAAAATTAAATTTGGTTCTACAATGGGGGCAGAACCTCTACATTTGAGCTGAAATACTGTAGTATTAAACCGTTAAACGTTTAAAATGTATTTTACTACCTAATGTCTAATGTGCTTGATTTTTAAATGGGGAGAGAAAGTCAGATGTAACTAATTTGCGGTCTAAATTCAAAATCAACAATGCCCACAATCCAAATGTAGAAGCGTTTTGAATTTTAAGACAGCCTCTTAGAGCATTGGCAATTACTAATATCGCACTTGCCTCATTTAGAAGTAGACCCGTAACCAATCCAAGCATGCCAATAAGAGCTGCAACAACCATGAATGCAATATTGATAAGAGAAACCGTAATATTTTGCTTTATGGTGGTGACCGTCTTGCTACTTAGTTCTCTCAGATAACCAATTTTTGATAAATCATCGGACATTAGTACGACGTCTCCAGCCTCAATAGCTATATCTGTCCCAGCAGCACCCATTGCAATTCCTACATTTGAAACAGCCATTGCTGGAGCATCATTAATCCCGTCTCCTACCATTGCTACGGATCCATACTTTTCTTTGAGTTTCTTTATAACGTCGACTTTTTCAGTAGGGAGTAATTGGGCATAGTACTCATCGACTCCCACTTGCTGGGCAATTGCTTTTGCGCTCCGCTCATTATCACCAGTGAGCATTACCGTTCTGATTCCTGCGTTCTTAAGTCTATTAAGCGCCTCTTTTGCTCCTGGTCTCATTTGATCGGCAATGGCTAGTAGACCGATTAATTGGCTTTCTCTACTGACTAAGACTACCGTCTTACCTTCATTTTCGAGACTGGCAATATCTTTTCGGGCAGGTTCAATAAAGGCGCCATTTTCCTCTTGGAACCTGGTATTGCTTACAATGTATTTTTCCCTGTTCACTCTACCCGTGACACCGAGCCCTGAAGTTTCATTAAAGTCCTCTATAGGCAGACTAGAGAAAGCATTACTTTCCTTAGCTTTCCTGACTATAGCTGCGGCTATAGGGTGTCCAGACCTAAACTCAATATTTCCTGCTAGGTTCAATAGGTCCTTTTCCAAGATTCCATTGAACAATTGAATATCTGTGACTTCAGGCCTCCCTATCGTAAGAGTACCGGTCTTATCGAAAGCTATAGCCTTCACTTTGTGAACAACCTCAAGATACGCTCCTCCCTTGAAAACAGTCCCATTGCGAGCGGCGTTTGCCATGGCAGCAACAACGGCAACAGGTACAGAAAGTGCCAGTCCACAGGAGCACGATACTACAAAAACAACCAGTCCTCGATAGATAAATGGTCTCCATTCCTCTCCAAGAAAAAGAGGCGGTACTGTAGCGACAAGTACCCCAAGGATAAACATTGCAGGAGTATAATATTTTGCAAAATTATCTGAAAACCTTTGGTATGATGTCCTTTTGGCCTGTGCGTCTTCAACTGAACAAATAATCTTGGAGAGCATAGTTTCAGATGCGGGTTTACCTACCTTTACTTCTAGTGAACCATTTTGGTTGATTGTTCCCGCAAAAACATCATCTCCGAGCTTTTTTCGTACAGGAATTGATTCTCCAGTAATTGCTGCCTGATCCACGAAAGAAAACCCCTTAACAATCTCCCCATCAACAGGTATCCTCTCTCCAGGCCTAATTATTACGATATCCCCAATATCGATATCCTCAGTTGAGAGAATTATTTCCTTACTGTCTTTGCGTACCAGGGCCTCTTTAGGCATCAACTCCACAAGCGACCTAATAGCTCCTCTGGCTTTGTCCACAGCATACGATTCGAGCACATCGCCCAGAGAATAAACGAATATAAGAATAGCTGACTCAGACCACATGCCCAGCAATATGGCTCCACCAGCTCCTATAAGCATAAGAAGATGAATAGTTGGAGTAAAATTTACAAGGGCAATCAGCGCTTTTCGGGCAGGATAATAAACGCCTACGAGTACCGCTAGAGCGAAAAGTAAGTTGGTAATTGAATCCGAGATTCCAATATATTGTAGTACAAAAGCAATTAGGATAATTATTCCGCAACCGTAGAGGGCAAGTTGTTGCCTCTCTTTCCACCACGTGCTGCGTGGTTTATGATCCTTAACCAAAGAAGCGTTCATTCCTGTCTCGGATATTGACCTGATAATATCCTGAACAGTGACATACGATGGGTCGTAAGAAATACAGGCCTGCTTGGATACAGGGTTGATGTTGAAATTTTTGACCCCCGTCAGCGAACTCATTTTTTTCTCAATAAGGTTTCCTTCACAGGAGCAGTTCATCCCACCTATCTGCAGGGTAACTGTTTCAATATCATTTTCAGTCTTATGATTGCTCATTAATGTATCCCCATTTATAAGCAGATTTGAGGCTTTTTTGTAAATTTTGTAATTTTCCCAGATAGATAGCGTCACAAATTTACAGTTTCTTTTAGTTTTATTTGTAGACTCGAACCGCTACAAATAATAACATATCGATATATGTGGATGCATTGATATAAGTATTTTGGAAATTTATAAGGGCATAATATTAATGTCTCTCTTTCATGCTTTTAGACGTGTAAAAAGTGTATCGATAAATCTAAATATAACGTTACATTAACGTAGAATCTAAGAAACTATTTCTTTGATTCCTAAAAATAAATAAAAAAGCGGAAGAAAGAATATTTGTTAATGAGAGAGTCTTATTGAGGTATAAAAGTGTCAACTTGTGGAATTTGTGGGAGAAATACTGATTCTCTTTTAAGAGCTAATCACAAAGAACTTGGTATTATGAAAATCTGCATTGAATGCTGGTCAACGGAACAAGCAAAGGGAAATCTCCTACCTCTTGAGGGAGCAAATAGGTGCTGTAGATGAACTTATGAACTTCTCAAGCTTTTCTTCTTGTAAAATTGTATAAATAGCATTTTGGTAAAATGTGTATCGATATTAAATTAGGAAATAACTTAAATTGTAATCTGTAGTACAATGGCTTAGATATAAGCTGTTAAGACCTGCAGATGTTCCTTATTAATTGCATATTTTGGCTCTTTAAGCAGTTTGCACCTGTCTAAGGTTACCTCTCCTATCATGAGCTTTGAAGCGAAACTATAACAGTCCTTTTCACTGCATTTGCTACAGTTAGTCTGAGGCAAATATTTATAAATCTCCATAACCTCAATTTTTACCTTTTCTTTGGGGACTGGAACCGCTCCTGTTTTAATAGCTTCATTGATAGTAATTTTGATCTCATCGAGTACTTTTTTGGCTACGCTTTCGTTTTTAACCATACTTACAATAACTCTCCCACTACTATAGATGGTTATAATAGATTCGTCTTTTTGAATTATCAGGCTACGTTTTTTATCAAGATATATACTTCTAGGAAAAAGAGGCTCAAGAATTTCCAAAGCCCCGCCTAATGGAGGAGTCATATTTGCAACTATCTTTGACATTGAAGGGTCTGCTATGCAAGGCATGAGTTTTCTGATTTCTGCAATTTCTACTGGTTTTGCCTGAGAGAGATCTGAAATTTTTCCAATATTTTCTTCTGGATTTCTGTTGTTATTTTCTTTAAGGTATGGCACTATATTAGGCAGAAGTTCAACAGGGACACTCATAATCATTTCTTCGTCGGTTATATTGGTATTACTTCTGCTGCCATTACAACAAACTGCAATTCCTACTTTTCTTTCCTTATATGCCTGCACAACGGCTTCAGAGCATAAGCTTTGGATTCCTACGAAACTTGTCTCAAGCCTGCCTCCTATCATATACATATGAGCTCGGGTAAGCAGCATAACTTGCTTGGGATTACAAATAATCAGTATAACATCCGGAATAAATGAGGTTTTTTCAAGGGAAGAGTACATAATCGCTTCAGTATAATTAGGCGGAAGGACAGGTATTTTTTCAACGGTATATCTTGCGGCTTCCAATGTACCAAATAGTCCAAATTCTTTATAGTATGATATGCCGCTAGCTATTTCTGGAGGTATTTCATTGAGGCCAAGTGTTCCAGCTCCGATTTTACACATTTGATCTTCACTTGAGGTGTAAAATTCTTCTCCAGTTCTTCTCACTCTGTCAACGAACTGGCAGTGAGTCATATTTTCATCTACTCTTTTGATTTCGGCTGGAATTTCTCCTCCTTTTGAAACCAATTTTACTGCAATAGGAGAGGTCTTTAGTTTCAGGCATTCAATCATTTTCTGTCCGTAACTATTTATTTCTTTTAAATCCACAATTTCAACTCCAATTTTTAGCCCAGCCATTAAGAATTGTTAATATGAAATCTCATAATTTCATATTGTATAAGTCAACAGGCACTCTTTAGACTCCTTATTTTAAATTATCATCAAGTTTTTAACAAAATTTATGATCCAAAAAGGATATTTTTGAGAGTTAGTTAGTCAAAACAAGTATTTTATTACAGGTAATTAATTATTTTTCTTCAAGTTATTTGGGCTTAAATAAAAGCAGTCAAAAATTGCATACGTTCCTTATTAACTATGTATCTTGGCTCTTCAAGCGGCGTACACCTGTCCAAGGTAACTTCTTTTGCTATTAGTTTTATAGCAAAGCTATAGCAGCCTTGCTCGCCACATTTGCCACAGTTAGTCTGAGGCAGAGATTTGTAGATATCCATGAGCCCGATATTAATCTTTTCTCTTGGAGCTGGAGCAACACCCTTTAAAATAGCTTTATTAATGGTAATTCTAAGTTCTTCGAGTACTTCTCTGGCTTCACTCTCGTTTTTAATCATTCCCATACCAACTTTCCCACTACTGTAGACCGTTATAATAATTTCTTCTTTTTGAATTATCAGGCTATGTGTTCTATCCAGATATCTACTTCTAGGAAAAAGAGGCTCAAGAATTTTCAGATATCCACCTAACGGAGGAGCCATATTTGCAATTACCCTGAGTTTTGAAGGATCAGCTATGCAAGGCAAAAGCTGTCTGATTTCCGTAATTTCCACTGGTTTCGCCTGAGAGAAATCTGAAGCCTCCCCTACATCTTTGTCTGTTTTCTCTTGAAGGAATTTCTTGCCATATTCGCTTAATTTTACAGTTCCTTCTTCTAAAAAAATTAATTTCGCGTCTTGTAAGATTTTGAGATGAAAGTCTAAACTTGACTTTCCTATTATTTCTCTTATCTCTTCTGTGCTCCTATCGTGATCCTCTAGCATATTAATTATTTTTCTCCGGATAACGTTGGCTGTAGCGAAATTCACTAATTTTGTCTCATCTATATTTTCCGGCATTTTTAACACCATTACAGCCTTTAAAACCACTTGGGATTTCTTTACTACAGTACCAGGAGATATCTTAAAAAAAAATTCTGTTCTTGATTCATTATAGATACCATATGGAGTTAATTATAAAAATCCGAAAATTAAATAAAAATTTGATAAAAGGCTTTAAACGAACACTTCTAAAAAGATATACTAGATTAAGAGGTTAAAGCAAAAGGTACGAGGGTGATGAATTCCCAAAACCCCCAATTTAACCTAACATTAATATCTCCAGTTTAAAGGCATTGAAGTTTTTGGATTTAGTTTCGTGAGTTTGAAGTGATAGTATGTTTCGGGAATACAGGGCTCGTCGATAAATACTATGATTAACTTTTGAAAGGCGGTACTACTTAAGCAATAAATCTTCAATTACTAAACTCAAATGTAAGCATTCAAAACCTGTAACTGCTCCAGGTTAATTGCGTATTCCGGCTCTTTGAGCGGTGTGCATATATCCAGTGAAACTTCACCGCTCATAAGCTTTATTGCAAAAGTATAGCAGCCCTGTTCTCCACATTTGCCACAGTTAGTCTGAGGTAAGTATTTGTAGATCTCCATGGGTTCAACTCTGACTTTTTCCCTCGGAGCCGGAGCAACACCCTTTGAAATAGCCTCATTGATTGTATTTCTTAAGGTCTCAAGAGCCTGCTTGGCCTCATCCTCACTTTTAATCATTGTCAGAGTAACTTTTCCATTGCCATAAATCGTTGTGATAATTTCTCCTTTTTGGATAATCAGAGCATTTATTTTGTCCGAATATCTACCTCTGGGAAAAAGGGGCTCAAAAACTTTAAGGGTACTACCAAGTGAAGGAGTTAAATTAGCAATTACTCGGAATTTTGAGGAATCTGCGATACATGGTAAAAGTTGCCTAATTTCTACAATTTCTACTGGTTTTGTCTGGGAGAGGTCTGTAGATTTCTCAGCGTTTTTCTCTTCTTTTTCTTTCAAAAAATTCCTTCCATAATCGCTTAGCTTTACAGTTGTATCTGCTAATTCAATCAGGTTTGCCTGCTGCAAAAGCTTTAGATGAAAATCCAGCATTGATTTCCCAACCTCTGCTCCTATTTCATCAACACTTTTGTCCCCACCTGCCAAGAAGTTCATTATTTTTCTTCGAGTGGCATTGGACATTGCATTGTTTACCAGTTTTATTTCATTCGGGTTCCCCGGCATCTTTAACACCTTCAAGAATATAATTGATCAATTTTTTCTGATGAATTATCTTAGATAGTATTTAACTTAAAATGAGTTCAATTTCTATAATTTATTATGAATTTTCTTAATAAAAACCCTTTAGACAGGAATCAAGAAAATTTGATATGGAATTCTCTTAGCCAGTTAAAAAACCCCATTTATCAGCATATTTATTTGAAATGAGCTAACCCAAAAACCAAAATTTTTGATCAAACAACTAAGATAAATGATACTTCACATAGTAAGCACCTAAAATATATAATAGAAAACGGGAGAAGTTTCTGACGAGTTTAAGATTTACGCAGCTCGATAAGCCCCTGGAAGTAAGGTCTTAAAAACTCGTATACATTTTACTTATTTAGGTATCCCTAATTGCGCGTATAATTTTTTCGACATATTCAGGCTTAAGATCTGAAGGCACTGTTTTTTCGATTCCAAGCTCAGTGACCACTATATGGGAATCAGCTTTTAATCCATTTTCATCAAGCTTTTTAGTAGCACAATTATCCATGCATCCATCGAGGGCTAGAATTTTTAAACCTTCTGATATTGCTTCTTCAACTGCATAAATTCCTTTATGAGCGGCAGCAGCTCTATATACATCAGATTTTCTAAAAGCAAGAGTTGAAGCAGCCTGCATTGTAAGTTTTCCGGTATTTGAAAGGCCTGAACATGCAAAAATTAAAGTTCCTCTCTTATTATCAGAGGTTATTTTTTCCCCTCCATTCAACTAGATAATGATATTTTTTCGTTCTACTCTTTACGTTTTCATATTTATTAGTGTTCCTTAATAGACAAAATATTATTGTAATCGGATCACAGAATTTTGATGTCTCTTTCTATGATTTTCATATGATTTCATTAGAGAGAATACACTAATTTAATTTTTTTCAGACATAATTTCATTATCTACAAAGAGTATTCTAATATAGCAATTAAAAAAGATTAGAACTCTTGATTCAACGTTAACAAATTCCTGAAATTAATTAAAATAGGGGTATAAGACATGGAAACAAAGGAAATAAACGGCTATGGCCAGGAAATGGTTGAATATTTAAAATTAAAGACCTCTCCTGTTGCAGTAAAATTGGTTTCAAAAGGAGGAGAAATTCCAGAGGGAATTAAAAAAGTAGACGAAATTATGACTCACTGTCAGTTCATTGACAGGGTGAGAAGAACCGGAGAAGAGTTCTACACCTTAAGTGAAGATCAAATGTGCAAAAT
>CAZFNE010000100.1:0-10681 GCA_964520335.1 uncultured Methanosarcinales archaeon
TGAAAACCTCTTCCATACTCACCTTCTTCCGGCATATTCTGATCAAAGTATAAACTAGGGTTCAAGTATCGTATATGCGCTTAACAAGGGAAAGTGGTTTGGGTTGATGCATTTTACTGCTATTTAATATTTTGAATTAAAATTGGCCTGCAAGGCCCCCAACTTTATTATTTATCTGCACTCCAAGTTTCATATATCTGTTCTTTTCTTTATATACTTATTTTAAAAATAAATTTACAGAGATCTTACTTGGATTCAAATGCCAGGTAACCCACCTTAAAAAAGAATTTAGGGGTTCTTTAGGTTTGAATAATGGAGTTTTATATATTCTTTTCAGAATGATTTCTGATAATTAAAAAATCTTTATTTAGTATGAATACTTTTTTATATTATTTAAAGAAGGCGGATGATTTTATAATAATTTTTTAATAATTCTGGGGATCTGGAAAACAGCTTTGCCGAGACAAATATTTAAAAAAAGATCTATTAGTACAAATATTTGCTATTTCCCCATTTCCGCATTTAGACATTGAATTTAATACGCTTTCCTTTACAAAAGTCCAGGCCTTTTTATACCCTGAATTTCAGGCTCTGAATTTAATGATGAATTCTGCCCCTTGAGTTCTGTTAAGCTCAAGTTTTCCATCAAGTTGATCGACAAGTATCGAAATTAACTGAAGGCCAAGAGTTTCGGAATTTTCCGGGTTTATGTTGGCCGGGATGCCTATTCCGTTGTCCGAAACCGTTAAAACAAAATTTGACAGCTTGCTATTATCTTTTTTTCTTCTGTCTTTTCTCCTCTCAAGGGTTAATTTTCCATTTTCTTTTCCCTCTTTCCCTTCTTTTTCTTCACTTTCCCTCTGAAGCTTTATCTGAATATGCCCATCATTTTTTGAGAGAAATGCATATTTTAAGGCATTTGAGACAAGCTCGTTAACAATTATCCCTAAAGGCACTGCAGTATCTATTTGAAAGAAAGTTTTTCCTTCGACGTCAAGAAAAATCTGGATTCCTGAACTCCTGACATTGTAAGAGCTGAAAAGGTCCTTTACCAGTTTTTGCAGGTATGCGGAAAAATCAAGCGTACTTACTTCCTTTGATCCATAGAGTTCTTCATGGATTAAAGCCATGGAAATTACGCGGTTCTTACTCTCCCTGAAGGCTTCAAGCACTTTTAAAGTGTCGCAGGCTGTAGAGTTTGTGAATTTTTCCGCCTGCAGATCAAGTAGGGAAGAAATTACCTGCAAATTATTTTTGATGCGATGGTGAATCTCTTTTTTTCGGGCTTCTTCAAGCTTTGCAAGGTTTTCTTCGACTTTTTTCCTTTCAGTAATGTCCTTCATTACCCCAAAGACTTTATTCGTAAGATAGCTGCCTTTTTGCAGGCAGACCCCATTATCTTCAATGTAAATATAATCCCCGTCTTTTCTTCTGAAGCGGTATTCAAGCTGGAAATTTTTCATGTCCTGAATAGGGGTTTCAGCATAGTCGCAGCCCTTTACTTTCTGGTCCCATACAGAATTTCGGTCTTCGGGATGGACATTGTTTATCCAGAATTCCATGCCTTCCTGCATTAACTCGGCTGGTGTGTAACCTGTAATCTGCTCAATTGCTCCTTTCCAGTAGACCTCGTTTTTCCCGATGTCATATTCGTAAATAAGCTGGCCTGTTTGCTCTGTAACTATTCTGTACCTTTCTTCGCTTTCTTTAATCTCTTTATCTGCCTTTTTGCGCTCAATAGAATACTGGATAGAACGTTTTAAGAGCCTGCCGTCTACTTCCCCTTTGACAAGGTAGTCCTGGGCTCCTCTTTTTACAGCATCTATCCCGATCTTTTCGTCTTTTACTGCAGTTAAAATTATGATGGGAATCTTGGGGTTTCTTGCATCGATTTCAAGAAAAGTGTTTATACCGTCGCTGTCAGGAAGCCCCAGGTCTGAGAGGATTATGTCATATGGATGCTCTTTAAGATAACTCAGGCCTTCTTTAAGGGTCTGGGCATTTTTAAGCTCATAAGGAAAGTCTGTCAGCTCTTCGAGCATCTCTTCAATCAGGCCTGCATCTCCGGGGTTATCCTCGAAAAGCAGGATCTCTACCTTTTCAGCCATTGTTACGCTCTTTTGGGCCTCATTAATTTTAAAATTATTGATTTATTTTTATTTGTATCTTTTACTTGCCTGGGAGTTTTACAACTTCAAGCCAGAAATCTTCTATGGATTTAATTACCTTTATGAACTGCTCAAAATCAACGGGTTTGGTAATGTATGCATTTGCATGCAGGTTATACGATTTGAGAATATCTTCTTCAGCTTTTGAGGTCGTTAAAACCACTATGGGAATATTCCTGAGGGTTTCATCCCTTTTTACTTCCTCAAGCACTTCTCGTCCGTCCTTTTTTGGAAGATTCAAATCCAGAAGAATTATATCAGGGCGAGGAACGTCTGCATACTGGTCTTTCTTGTTTAAGAATTGAATTGCTTCTTCCCCATCTTCTGCAACGTACAGGTTATTCCTGATTTTTGCCTCTTCGAAAACCTCTTCGATAAGGCCGATATCGCCCCTGCTGTCTTCTATTAGAAGGATTTCTATAGGTTTCGAGATCATATTTGTCCCCATTCTTATCTCTTCCTTATAATTGATTTCTTTAGTAAATAGCCTATTCCAGTAAACTAATGAATTAAAGTAAAATAAATTTAATAAAAATTTAATAATAGTGAGAATTCAACTGATAATAGTCCCAGGTAACAATATAATATATGAGTTATAAATTATTTTAAAGCTTAATCAAACTCTCCGGATTTTTATTTTTTCTTCGATTCCTTTAACGATCTTTTTAAACTAATTTGTTAAAATTCAATAATGACATAACAACACAGAGACTAATATTAATTTCTAACAATTTTAGATATAATTTTCTTTTAACTTTTATTTATTACTCTGTTTATAAGGGATTAATATAAGAAAATTCCTGTTTAAAAGCCAATTTTTTTCGGGGCTTCGGGATTGATTGGTAAAGTAAAATAAAATGTGGAACCTTTTCCCTGTTCTGAATCTATCCAGATGGATCCTCCATGTCTTTCCACGATTTTTTTGCAGATCGAAAGCCCTATTCCGGTTCCGGGATATTCTTCTCTCTTATGGAGCCTTTTAAAAACCTCAAAAATCCTGTCCCAATATTTAGGGTCAATTCCTATGCCGTTATCCTTTACTGAAAAGAGCCAGTAATCATTTTCCCGTTTTGCGGAAATCCTGATCTCCGGAGATTTTTCGCTGCGGAACTTTATTGCATTGCTTATGAGATTCTGGAAGACCTGGGCGATTTGCGTGCTTTCTGCAATTATTTCAGGCAAGGAGTCATGAGATACTGTTGCGCCGCTTTCTTTTATTACCACTTCAAGGCCAGATAGGACGTTATCCAGAATTTCTTCGCAGTTGGTGGGCTCGAATTCTTTAGCTTTCGTGGTTACGCGGGAGAAGTCCAAAAGATCGTTTATAAGGCTCTGCATGCGGGAAGCCCCATCAACTGCAAAATGAATGTACTTGTCGGCTTTCTCGTCAAGTTTGCCTTCGTATTTCCTCTGTAAAAGCTGCAAGTAGCTTGCTATCATGCGCAGGGGTTCCTGCAAATCGTGAGACGCCACGTAAGCAAACTGCTCTAATTCCGCATTTGAGCGGGCAAGTTCTTCTAACTTCTGTTTCAGCAGTTTTTCAGCGTTTTTCCGCTCGGTTATATCCCGCGCTGCTGCAAAGATCCCTATAACCCTGCCTGTTTCGTCCTTGTAGACTGAAGCGTTGTATAAAACCGGAGTTGTTTCCCCATTCTTATTCTGAATCTCAAGCTCATAATCCCAGACAAGGCCTTCCCTGAAAACCTGTTCGTACCCTTCCCTTGCTTTTTCAGGGTCAGTAAAATAATTTGTAAAATCAGTTCCTATAAGCTCATCCCGCGAATATCCGGTAACCAGTTCCGTGGCTATATTCAGGTCGGTTATTTCTCCATCAGGCCCTATGGTAACGAGGGGATCTAAACTGGCCTCAATCAGGCTGCGATTGTAAATACTCGATAATCTGAGGGCTTCCTGGGCTTTTTTGCTCTCGGTTATATCCCTGGTGACCGTTGAAATCGCGGTAAGCCTTCCAAAAGCATCAAGAACCGGGGAAAGGGTTATCGAAGCGTTTATTATTCGACCGTCCTTCCTGAGCCTTAAAGTCTCATAATGGCGAACCTTGCCGCCATTTTTAATCTTTTCGTCCAGCTTTTTTATTTCTCCCTTAAGGGAATCAGGCTCAAGGATTGAGACATTTTTCCCGAGAATTTCCTCAGCCAGGTATCCGTAAACCTGCTCTGCTCCCCTGCTCCAGCTTATTATATTTCCATCCAGGGACTTGGTTACAATTGCGTCGTCTGACGATTCCACAGCATTTGCCAGGATCTGGTTTTTTTCTTCTGCCTTTTTAAGTTCCGTGATATCCTGAATTGTTCCTCTCATTCGAGCCGGAGTTTTTTGATTTCCATTTCCCTCAAAAATTACCTCCCCCTGCTCATGTACAATTCTTTCTTCCCCATCTGGCAGGAGGATTCTATGGTCAATACTGTAAGGCTTTCCGGAAAAAGCTTCTTTTACTGCGGTATCCAGATAAGGCCTATCTTTCGGATGAACATAGCTTAAAAATGCACTATAGGTAGCGTTAAATTCTTGTGGCTGCCGTTTGAAAATCCGGTAGATCTCATCAGACCAGTGAAGTTCATTAGTAATAATGTTCCAGTCCCAGTTTCCGAGGTGAGCCATTCTTTGAGCTTCGGAAAGTCCTGTCTCACTTTCTTTAAGGGAAATATACGCTTTTTCAAGTTCTTCTGTCCTTTCTTTTATAAGGTTTTCAAGGTTATCAAGGGTTTCTTTTAATTTAGCCTCAGCTTTTTTTGCAGCAGTGATATCTCTTGAAATAGCAAGAATAGAATCAATTTCTCCATAAATGAATTCAGGCACTATCCTGGTATCAAAATAATACTCTTTTCCCTGAGGGGAGAAGTAATGAAATTCCATGATTTCGGTACTTCCTGTTGCAAAAATCCTTTCATAGTGCTCTTCCCAGAACTTTACATCTTTAGGGTCCATTCCGAGTTCGGCATTGGTTTTTCCAATAATCTCTTCTGGTGGCTTTCCATAAGGCTCGGCAGCCGCAGGGTTAGCAAATATGTGCCTCATCTGTCTATCAAAACGTACAATTATGTCAGGAGAATTTTCAGTTACCCTGCGGAACCGATCCTCGCTTTCATGAAAAGCTCTATTTACTTTATTTATTTCCCTGAACTGAGCTTCCAATCCTTCTGATTGGACTTTAAGCTCTTTATTTGAGGCTTTTAAGGCGTTCTGCACTTTTTTTTGCCCGAAACTTTCTATTCGCTCCCATTTTTCTTTCTTCCTGATAAGGGCAAACTGGTGGTTTGCAACAACCTCGACAATCTCTAAAGCACTGAATTGTTCAAGAGGATACGTACATAGCGCCATCATGCGGGAATTGCTGATTATTTCATCTATTTTTTCTTCGTATTCTACAAAATTTTCCCAGTTTTTCTTTTCCAGCCAGGAGGTGTTCCCGCTTACTCTCAGGCCCTCATATCCGGCTTCAAGCGCCTTATTTAGTTTTTCAGTCAAGCCGGAAAGCACACTATTTGAATCAAAAGTGCCTCCTTTTACGTACCAAGTATAGGGGAGGATTTCAATCTGCCCTTTTTTCAGATATTCCTCAAAGCCAGGTACAGCCTTTCGAAGGGCTTGTTTTGCTTCTTCAACGGTTAAAGGGGCCGAAATTATCCACATGCAAAATTCGGAGTTTTCAAGGCCTGCTTTGAAATAAGGAACCAGAATTTCTATTAAATCGTCTTTTGTCTGGTAAAACTGACAAAAATATGTCCCCCACGGTACATTTCCTATAATCTCAATCCCGGAATCCCTCAATTTTTCTTCCATTCCACATTTTCTCCCATATGCCTTTCCATACATTTAGAGGCAGGCTCTCAATAAATTATATCCATATTTTAATTTATATCTGCTGCTAAAATAGCAGCATACCTTTTTGGTTATTAATATGTCTCCATGTCAAAAATAAGCAGGTTCTTTGATTTTAATGCCTTTGATCTCAGGATATTTGGAATTTAAAAATCCTGTTTGGTATAGAAATAAAAAGAGGATAAAATTTCACAGAAAGCTTGCTTTATTTTTTATTTTCATTTTTTCCGATTCTTTTTTTAAAGGTTTTATTCCCCTTTTCCTTATTGTATGCCTGGCAGTGTGAAACTTATGATGTATTCGGTTCCAGGGCCCCTATTTAATTCCAGTTTCCCGCTTAACTGGTCTACAAGGATCAAAATTAGCTGAATGCCAAGGGTTTCAGGTTCTTCCAGGTTAACAGTGTCGGGAAGGCCTGCCCCGTCATCTGATACGGTTAAAATGAAATCTGTGTCATCCTTATCATTGTAATTTTGTTTTTCGCCTGCCTCTCTGGAATTTGCAAAAGCTGAGGCTTCCCTGTGGAGTTTTATCTGCATTTTTCCTGTATCCCTATTTTTAAAGGCATACTTGAGGGAATTTGAAACTATCTCATTGACGATAAGGCCTACGGGCACTGCAATATCCATGTCAAAGAAAATATTATCTTCAAGCTCGATATTCAGGCTGAGGTCGAAATTTCCTACATTATAGGTCTCAAAAAGACTCTCAACAAGCCTGTGCAGATACGGGGAGAAATCTAATTTGTCTGTTCCCCTGCCTTCGTGCAGTTCTTCGTGAATAAGGGCAATTGAAATCACCCTGTCCTGACTTTCCCGAAAAGCTTCAAGAAATTCAGAACGATCAATATAAGCTTTGTTTTTGAATTTTTCAACCTGCAGGTCAAGAAGAGAAGAGATTACCTGCAAATTATTCTTAATACGGTGGTGAATTTCTTTTTTACGCGCAGCTTCGATATTTAACAACATCTCTTCTGCGTATTTTTTCTCGGTAACATCGTATATAACGCCCTGATATTTATCCGAGCTTCCTTCCCTGCCAGGGATTTTCTGGTAAATTCCATACAGCCACTTTACTTTTTCATCTTTGCCCTTGATCCGGTATTCAATTTCCTCCTCGTATCCTGATGGAGAATATTTCATTTCCTTTAATTTTTTAAGGAATAAAGGCAGGTCATCAGGCTCGATAAGCTTTCTCCACAGATTTCCGGAAATTATTTCTGCTTCGCTGTAACCTGTAATTTCCTCTACATCCCCTTTAATAAATTCCAGGCTCAGGTCTGTGTCCAGCTTGAAAGCGATTCCCTTGAAATTCTGGATAAAAGAACGGTATCTTTCTTCGCTTTCTTCAAGGGCCTTTTCGATCTTTTTCCGCTCGGTAATATCCTGGACCGTTCCATGTATCCTGACAGGCCTGTTCTTCTCATTAAAAACAGCCTCAGCATGCACATGCACAATCCGCTCTTTTCCATCAGTGCGGACAATTCGAAAATCAATACTGTAGGGCTGCCCTTTTAGAGCTGCCTTAATACAGTTATCGACAAAAGCCTGATCTGCCGGAAAAACCCGGCTTAGAAGTCCTTTATAGCTTATTTCTAGTTCCTGGGGGGAAAGCCCAAAAATCCTGTATGTTTCATCAGATCCGTAAATATTATTAGTTTTAATGTCCCAGCTCCAGCTCCCCAAATGGGCTATTCTCTGGGCTTCGGCAAGGTTTGCCTCGCTCTCTTTAAGAGAAGTGTAAGCTTTTTCAAGCTCGGAAGTCCTTTCCTTAACAAGGGCTTCCAGGTTATCAAGTGTATCTTTTAGCTTCAATTCAGCCTTTTTAAGGTCTGTAATATCTCTGGAAATCGAGAGTACAGAAACTACTTTTCCATCAGCAAATTCAGGCACTAACTGGGTATTAAAATAGTATTCTTTTCCTTTAGGAGATCTGTACGTGAATTCCGTTATTTCCGGCTGTCCAGAAGCAAAAACCCTCTCACATTTTTCTTCGCAGAACTTAATTTTTTCAGGATCCATGCCCAGTTCTTTGTGAGTTTTTCCAATGATTTCTTCCTGGGAGTGTTCATAAACTCTTGAAGCTGCAGGATTTGCATAAACGTGACATTTTTCCCTGTTAAAACGCACAATTACATCAGGAGAGTTTTCAGCCAGGGTCCGAAAGTTGTTTTCGCTCCTTATTAAAATTTCTTCAGCGCGTTTGCGTTCGTTAATGTCCCTTGCTACATGAATACAGCCGGCAATTCCTCCTCTGGGATCATAAATGGGAGACACGCTTACAATAAAGTCTCCTCCCAGGTTATCCTCTCTTATTTCCGTAATATGCTCTTTTTTGTCCTTGAGGAGCTGCATATGAGGGCAGGAAGCAGGGGGCCTGTCAGTTCCGTGGATTGCTCGATAACATGTTGCTCCTATGCAGGCTTCCGGGGAAACTCCAAGTCTTGCTGCCATGGCCTTGTTGGCGCGCACAACCCGGAATTTGTTATCCAGAACTGCTATAGGGTCAGGCACCGCGTCAAAAGTGTGTTCCCAGTCTTTTGCAGCTTTAATAGCCGTCTCTTCTGCCTGTTTTCTTCTGGGACTTTCGATTTTCTCCCAGCTTCCTTTTCTTTTGATTAAGATAAACTGGTGGTTAAGAACCGCATCAATAATCTCTGTCTGGTCGTATTTGTCAAGAGAATAGATACAGAGCGCCAGCATAGGGAATCTGGTAATAATTTTGTCCAGTTCTTCTTCATAATTAACAAAACCATTCCAGTCTTTTTTTTCCAGACAGGCATTATCCCCTGCTGTCCTCAGCCCGGTATAACCGGCTGCCCGCACCTGAGAAAGCTTGTCGGTGCAAATTGCTGTAATTTTTTCAGGCTCGCAGGTTACTTCTTTAAGATACTCCTGCATAACAGGAATGATTTCCATCTGACCTTTTTCCAGATAAGTTTCAATATCAGGTATGGCTTTTTTAAGAGCTTCTTTTGCTTCTTCGCTTTCCTGTAAATCAGCGGTTACCCAGACGCAGGCTTCGGAGTTTTCGAGGCCTGCTTTAAAATAAGGGACAACTATCTCCATTAAATCCTGTTTTGTCCTGTAAAACTGGCAGAAATGGGTCCCCCAGGAGATTTTTCCAATAAAATCAATTCCTGATTCCCTTAATTTTTCCTTCATCCCATACCTCCTGTGGAACTTTAATTAAAAAAATTTTAGGATTTTTGTGCCAGTCTTTGTGATTCCCCGAAAAATCCTGCTAATGAGTTCTGCAATGAATCCTGCTTATGGTGTGTATATAAAATATTTTATATATTTTAGAACTAAGATTGTTGATTTTTATAACCTTATTTTAAAGAAATTTTCTTTGAATAACTTCTCTAATTCCTTTGAATAAATCCTTATATTTTATAAAGTGTCGTTTATATGAAGTGAAAGTATTTATTTTTTATCTTATAATTTTTAAAAGAAAACAAGAAAGAAAAATAATCGACAAGCTCCCTAATTTTCTCCTGAAAAACCTTTAAAATCAAAGTAAGATGAATTTTCTGATAAAGGGCAGTGTGCCGAAAGTTCTGTAAAATTACAAATTTTAAAAAGTCTTTGATTCGAAAATTCGATATCAAGAGGCCGGTTTCGTGTGCAGTATACACAAGTTTTATCTCGAATTTACAGCAAATTTAGTACACTGCCAAATAATTTTTTAGATACAGCCAACATGTATTTGCCCGGATAAATAATTCCAATAGCACCCTTCGTCAAAACTGGGAAAATATGGGCTGCTTTACTTAGTTGGTTATTACAGGTTCTGTTTTTAATTCAAATTTGGAAAATACCGGGAAATTCTCCTAGATAACTACTGAATGGACAGCGCTAAGCACTATTTTTTTGTAGGCTAATTTAACATCGTTCCTTCTCAGGAAATTAAAAGCCAGATCCGGGTCCCCTGCTTCAGCATTGTGTTATGCCGTACACATCTCCACGAATTTTAAGTATTCTTCCAGGTCCTTTACAACTTCCCGTGGAACTTTGCCATACTTTAAGGCTGCTTTTCCTGAATTCAATAAAGGATACCCTTTTACAGTCTTTTTCCTGTATGCAGCACCATTGACAACATTTTGATAATAAATAGCGCAGGTCTGGCTGCTATATGCAATAGGATATTTCAGGGAAATCCTTCCCCACATATCAATATCTTCTCCCCACCAGAAGCCGGTCTGAAAACCTCCAAGCTCCGAAAAGATCTTTTTAGGAACAGTCACTGAAAAGGTGTAAAAATATCCATTTGAGTAATATCTTTCAGGTTTGCTTTAAAGTAATTGAAGATCAAACCCTCATCTGGAATAAGCTTTCTTATTTTCTTATCCCTATCAGGCAAAACATTATCAGTAAATTCTGTTTTCAAAGAAGTCGCATATAAGCCTGCCTGCGGATACTTTTTTCTCAGGCTCAGGATCGTCTCAAGATAATTCGGCATCCATTCGTCATCCGCATCCAGAAAAGCTACAAGTTCGGATTTAGCTTCCTTAATCCCCCTGTTGCGGGCCGCTGAAACACCTGCATTTTTCTGATTGATCAAGTTTATTCTGGAGTCTCTGAAACCCTTTACAATATCTGCACTTTTGTCCGTAGACCCATCATTTACGACTATTATTTCAAAGTCCTGAACTGTCTGCTTCAGAACAG
>CAZFNE010000101.1:0-10676 GCA_964520335.1 uncultured Methanosarcinales archaeon
AGGTCAACCACCTGGTCGATCCTGAACCTGGGAACAGCCCACCTGAGCCCTATAATTACCATAAGCACAAAGACAACTTTCAAAAGCAGGAACCCTGTCGGAGCAATAAGCCCCAGGATAGCATTATTTGCGATAAAGCCTGGTACGTTCCAGCCTCCAAGAAAGAGCAGGGCTACAAGGAAAGAGCCCAGGATCATATGGATATACTCCGAAAAAAAGCCAAGCCCGAAACGCATTCCACAGTACTCTGTAATCCAGCCTGCAACCAGTTCTTCTTCGGATTCATTCTGGTCAAAGGGAAGCCTGCCCATATCAGCCATAAGGGAAACGAAAAAAACAAAAAAGCCTATGGGCTGTAAGAAAATATTCCAGAGCAAACCCTGGGCTCTTGAGATTTCCACAATGCTTAAGGACCCTGTCATGAGAGCCACACTTACAATGCTGAGCCCCAGAGGCACTTCATACCCTACCATCCTGGCAAAGTTCCGGAAAGCCCCAAGCAGGGAGTATTTGTTGTTTGAGCCGTAGGCAATCATGAAAATGCCGAAAATGGAGATTGCAGACATTGCTTCAATGTAAAGCACACTTATATCCATCTGAGTTACGGCAATAGGGTACTCAACCCCGTTGATAATAATAGCCCCGACAGGGATTGCAACAAGCATAAGAAATACGGAGCCCATCATGAAAATGTTGGCATTATTGAAAAGCAAACTATCAGCATTAAGAGGCCTTAGATCTTCTTTGGTAAAAAGCTTGATTGCGTCAGCCACAAGCTGCAAGAGGCCATATTTCCCTACACGGCAGGGTCCCATTCTCGTCTGGATATCTGCAGAAAGTTTGCGTTCAAGCCAGACTGCGCCCATTGCTCCTATAAAAATAATTCCTATAAGGGCAAGCCCGACTACCCCGCGGATCCAGGGGAGTAAAGGGGCAATGAATTCAGGAGAGGTGAATTCAGAGAGAGTGGTCCCAGAAAGGATAAATTCGGGAATACGTATTGCCATTTTTGATCACCTGTCCGCCTCACTGGTGCAGCCATCCATGCTGCCTGAAATTGTTGCCACATCTGCAACGGTTGTGCCTATAAGCAGCGGGGGCAAAGCCTGCAAAGTAGGAAAATACGGGCCTCGGATCTTTACCCTGTACGGCTTATCCGAGCCGTCCGAGATCATATACATGCCCATTTCCCCTCTCGGATCCTCCACCCTGTGAAAAACCTCTCCGGCAGGAACCCTCATTACAGGTGTCCTTCTGCCGTATGGGGTATTTTCAGGGAATATCGAGCCGTCCGGGATCTGGTCAAGGCATTGCTCAACGATATAGATGCTTTCCCGCATTTCATTAAGCCTGACCTGCACTCTTGCAAAACTGTCTCCTGCGGTTTCTGTGCAAACCTTGAAATCGAGGTCTCCATAGACCAGATAAGGTTCATTTTTTCGAATATCAAAAGGAACTCCGGTTGCTCGCAGCACTGGCCCTGAAACTCCAAGGCTTTTTGCAGTATCAGCAGTTAAAACTCCGACTCCGACAGTGCGCTCCCTGTAGATCCTGTCAGTGTGGAAAAGGTGTTCGAATTCGTCAATTGCCTTTTTGAGATCGTTCAGGATAGTGAGGGCTTTTTCCTTGTAACCTTCAGGAAGGTCATCGCGAACCCCCCCGAATTTAAGATAGGCATGAGTGACCCTGGCTCCTGTGACCATATCTATGAGGCTGAGCACTTCTTCTCTTTCCCGGATTGCATACATAAACATGGAAACAAACCCTATAAATTCCCCGAATTCCCCCATGCCAAGGAGGTGGCTCTGGATCCGGGTAAGTTCTTCAAGGATTACCCTGATGTACTGGGCCCTCTTGGGCGGCTCGATTCCAAGGAGCTTTTCGGTACAGCCCACAAAACATTCCTCGTTTACAAGGGCCACAAGGTAGCAGACCCTGTCCACAAGGGTAATTCCCTGGAGATAGGTCTTGTTTTCCAGGATTTTTTCAATGCCTTTGTGAATAAAACCCAGCTCCACGTCTGCTCCCATTACAGTTTCCCCTTTTAGCCTCAGGTTTAACCTGAAAGGCCCGGGCTGCATGGGATGCTGAGGACCCAGGTGCACAATCATTTCGTTTGGGCCAAGCTTTTCTTCCATTTTTCCCCCTCACACAAGATTTCTGGCTGTCTGATTTGGAAAGCCCTTATAATCTTTCCTTAAAGGCCATTCTCCCAGCATATCCTCGGGAAGCACAAGCGGCTTTAAATTCGGGTGATTTTTAAAGAAAATCCCGAAAAGCTCGTAAGTCTCTCTTTCATACCAGTTGGCCCCCCAGTATACGGATATAATCGATTCGATTTCCGGATTTTCCCTTGAAAGCACTGCTTTTAACATAAGGACTACAGGATGGGAATAAGAAGCAATATGATAGACTACCTCCATCTCGTTCCTTTTTATATAATCCACCCCACAAACCGAACAGAGATGATCAAATTGAAGAGAATCTTTTAAGTACTGGCAGACCTCATTCACCTTTTCCTTATCTACATAAGCCCTGGCCCGGGTCTCAGACTCAGACTGTGCTTCGGAAATTGCATCAGGGAATTTGCCTGCTAGCGATTCAAGAATTTCTGTTACATCCATACCTTTCCCTCAATTTTCCCTTAAATAAAAATTTGAGAAACTTTTCCCCTTAGAACCCCAATTTTTTGGATCTCAAAAACTTTCTGGGAAATTGTCCCTGAAATTATCATAGTAATTATCTTGGAATTTATCTCGGAATTTATCATTGAAATTATTATGAAAAGATTCTGGAAATTATTTTAGAAATTAATACTCAGTGCCTCTATCTTTTTTAGCCTTAATTTTTTCCTGCAGTTCGACAAAGCCCTGGAGCAGGGCTTCGGGCCTTGGCGGGCAACCTGGAATATAGACGTCGATAGGAAAGATTTCATCGATATTCTGTACCGTGCTGTAAGACTCATAGAAAGGCCCCCCGCTTATTGAGCAGTCCCCCATGGCAATAACCCATTTGGGGGCAGGCATCTGTTCCCAGAGCCTTTTTAAGGCCGGAAGATATTTTTTTGTTACATATCCGCTTATGATCATGACATCAGCCTGCCTTGGAGAGTTTCTGGGAATAATCCCGAAACGGTCAGTATCATAATGGGCACAGCCTGTTGCAATCATTTCGACTCCGCAGCACCCCATCGGCTGAACCATAAACCAGAGCGAATTTTTTCTTCCCCAGTTGATAAGGTCCTGAACTTTTGTTTTCTTCAGGAATTCATTGATTGCCCCGGAGGTTGTCGTCATCACTCCGGGGATTGTTTCTTCAGCAGACTCGCTCAAATTCCCCTGTTCTCCTCCGTTTACTTCACCCATGTAAGAGCCCCCTTCTTCCAGAGATATACGTATCCGAAGAGTAGTATGAAAATAAAGACAAACATTTCAATTACTGCTATTGAAGTAATTCCATGTCCTTTATAAACCGTGACCCATGGATACAGGAAAAGCACCTCTACGTCAAAAAGGACAAAAGCGATTGCATAAAGATAATACTCAACATTGAACTGGATTCGGGCAGTCCCTGTAGGAATGGAACCCGATTCATACGTTGCATACTTCCCGGCTGCCCTGCTCCTTGGGCTCAAGTGCTTTACAATGAACATTGTCATTGGAGGCATAATGAGCGCAAAGATGAGAAATACTGCAACCGGAATATAGCTGTCAATTATTTCAGACATTATATCACCAATCAAAACTCAGCAACCTGAAGCTGTGTTGTTAAATGATCTGAACTATTCGTTACAAAGATATCTGGACAAAAAAGCCATGTCTGTCCCTGCTTTTATAAAAATAAATTCCTGTTCAGACACAGGTCCTTTAGAAAGATTTGTACTGAGGTTTTGATCCTGATTTCAGGATCTCTCCCGCACGCAAGTATTACAAGTTTGGATCTGAAATTTCAGTCCCCCTCCAAACTAGCATAAACTGCAGAAAGTAGAAAAGAAATTCTACTTTCACCATACAGATTTAATCGTAATGAATTAAATAATTAATAATTAAGATTATAATTAATATATAATTCGCAAATGAATTAGGGGTATTTATAGTTATTTACTGGATAATTACTAATATATAAATAATAAGTTTATATAATTAAAGCTCTTTTTCCAGAATCTCTGCTTGTTAGAAATCGCAGAAAAAAAGAGGCGGTGCCTGTAAAATTCCAAATATCCCAGAAATATCTTATTATTTTACCGTATTTATTTTAAAAAACCAGAGTAATAAAGTAGTTTTAAATAAAATTTTCTATCTTCTTAACGAAAAATTATTTATACATGAATATTTTAGGTTCAATAAAATATGCATATAATATTATTAATAATTAAAAAAATTAAAAAATTAAAATCTTTTTAAAATTTCTTATAATAATAATAATAATAATAATAATAATAATAATAATAATAATAATAATAAGAATAATAGAAATAATAATAGATTTGGAAAGTCGAATTTCCCAATGGATTACAAAAAAGTCCGAAAATCTTTCGGAAATCATTCGGAAATATTCTGGCAATTTTCCACAGAGTTAAAAAGTAAATTTAGAGTAAATTGAATTAAATTTACCAAAGCAGCAGAAAGAAGAAAAGATTTTCAAATATATTTTATTATAGATAATTAAATCACATACAGACAATTATAAATTAGAGTACACTCACGTAAACTTTAATTCTGGAGCATATCTGGAACCGGTTTGAAATAAAGTAAGTAAAATACATTGCTACCATACATTACAATAATTTATGATAGGAAAACTGGTGGAATTGCGTGAAAATCAAAGATAACTGTGTAGGATGCGGGCAGTGTGCTTCTTTTTGCAAAAAAGAGGCTATAGAGGTGAAAGGGAAGGCAAAAACCACTGCAGCCTGCATAGAATGCGGGATATGTGTACTTTACTGCCCTGTTAAGGCCATAGAGGGGTCTGTATGAAAGCGATTATTATCGGGGCGGGCCTTGGCGGGCTCTTAAGTGCAGCCAAACTTACACGGGCAGGATACGAAGTAGAGATCTTTGAAAGACTTCCGGTCACAGGAGGCAGGTTTACTAATCTGGAGTATAAGGGATTCCAGCTTTCAAGCGGGGCATTCCATATCCTGCCTCACGGACCTTCAGGCCCCCTAGCCCAGTTCCTGAAGGATGTAAAGGCCGAGGTCCAGATTGTAAGATCAACCGATACAAAGCTACGTGTGCCTCAGAAAAAAGATATTCCTAATTACAGTAGAGGATTTAAGGATATTTCTTTCAACGATTTCCCAAAGCTTCTTTCCCGTAAAGATCGTCTGAAAATTGCCCTGCTTATAGCAAGTACAAGAAAGAACCGGCCTCATGGGACTTCTTTACAGGCCTGGCTCAGGTCCCAATTTAAAGATGAATGGCTTGTAAAATTTGGAGATTCTTTCTGCGGCTGGGCTCTAAGTCTTAAAAGTGAAGATATCCCTGTAGAAGAGGTTTTTGAAATAATCGAAAATATGTACAGGTTCGGAGGCCCAGGGGTTCCTATGGGCGGGTGCAAAGGGATAATTTCTGCCCTCGAAACTTTAATTACTGCAAATGGCGGAAGGATTTCTCCCAGAACAGAAGTTTCAAAAATCCTCGTTGAAAAAGGAAAAGCTGTAGGCGTGCTTGCAGGTGATAAAACATACGAAGCAGACGTGGTTATAAGCAACCTGGGCCATTCCGCAACAGCTTACCTTTGTAGTGAAGCTCTTTCCGAAGAAAAATATCCTGATTATCTGCGTATGCTAAAGGCCATAAAACCCTCTGCAGGCATAAAGATCTGTCTTGCTGCAAATGAACCCCTTGTAGGGAACTCAGGGGTTTTGCTTACTCCGTATGCAAAGCGGGTCAATGGAGTTAATGAGGTTACCCAGGTTGATCCAAAACTTGCACCTGCCGGAAAGCATCTTACGATGGCTCACCAGTATGTGGCTCCTGAAAATATAGAAAATCTCGAAGCTGAGATCGAATTGGGAATTGATGACCTTAAAGAGCTCTTCCCGGGGAAGGATTATGAGGTTTTGCTTGTCCAGTCGTATCATGACGAATGGCCTGTAAACAGGGCAGCCTCAGGCACGGACCCTGGAGACGAAACTCCTATTCAGGGCCTGTATGTCGTTGGAGACGGAGCCAAAGGAAAAGGAGGCATTGAAGTGGAAGGAATCGCGCTTGGAGTAGCTGCAACCATGAAAAAGATCCTTGGTTAAATTCCTGCCAGAGAAAAAGATCTCAATCTCCAGAAAAAGCAAGGAAAAAAGAAGGACAGACAGGAAAGATGAAACAAACTTAGAAAATCTAAAAAAGCAATGTAACAGGTGTTTTATATTCCACCAGAAAATCCTCGTTTTGTAACCTACTCAAAAAACGTTTTTGTTCCTGTAACGAACATTTGCAGGAATAAATGTGCCTATTGCGGCTTTAAGCGAGAGCCCGAGCACCCCGAAGCCAGGCTTATGCCTCCTGAAGAGATTATTCCTATTCTCAAAAATGGGGTAGAAGCAGGCTGCACAGAGGCACTTTTTACTTTTGGGGAATATGCAGAAGAAGTACCTGGATACAGAGCACGGCTTGAAGCTCTTGGATATTCTTCAACCCTGGAATATTTGCTTTTTCTCTGCGAAACCGCAATCGAGGTCGGGATTCTGCCCCATACGAATGCTGGAGTTATGACCCGGGTCGAACTTGAGGCCTTAAAACCTGTAAATGCAAGCATGGGCCTGATGCTTGAAAGCTCGGCTAAGCTTGAAGCCCACAATGGCTGCCCTGGAAA
The DNA here is from genome assembly GCA_964520335.1 of uncultured Methanosarcinales archaeon. Lineage (GTDB taxonomy): Archaea > Halobacteriota > Methanosarcinia > Methanosarcinales > Methanosarcinaceae > Methanosarcina. The sequence goes on from CAZFNE010000101.1 coordinate 6,814, forward strand.
AATTCCGGAGCTAAGGTTGAAGACGATTGAAGAAGCCGGAAAACTAAAGATCCCATATACTACAGGCCTCCTTATAGGGATCGGGGAAAAAAAAGAAGACAGAATTGCGTCGCTTGAAGCTATTTCAGGCCTGCATAAAAAATATGGGCACATCCAGGAAGTTATTATCCAGAATTTTGCGCCAAAGCCAGGAACTCTAATGGAAAACTTTCCTGCTCCCACAGTAGAAGAGATGAGTGAAGCCATCGTGCTTGCTAGACAGCTTCTTCCTCCAGATGTGGCTGTCCAGGTTGCCCCAAACCTTATTGACCCTGAAGTCCTTATTAAAAAAGGGGTTAGTGATCTTGGGGGAATTTCGCCTTTGACTATTGATTGGATTAATCCTGAAGCGGAGTGGCCTGACGTACGATTATTGCAGCAGAAACTCGGGCAGATCAGGCTCAGGGAACGCCTGCCAATTTATCCTCAGTATATAAAAAGAGGCTGGTACTCAGAGAGAATAAGCGAACTGATAACAGCACTCTCAGACAGCAATGGTTACAGAAAACAGCCTTTACTAATAGAGGAATTAAAAAAGAGGAATTAAAAAATGAACAGTAAAATTCCTGAAGCTCTCAGGGAACGTGTATATCAGGGTAAGAGTACAAAAGAAGATGCCCTGTTCCTGTTAGAGGTACCTCCTTTTGAACTTTTCAGGTTTGCAGACGAAATTCGCTCTTTTGCAGTAGGAGACACGGTCACTTACGTGGTAAACAGAAATATCAATTTTACAAGTCGCTGTATAGGAACCTGCGGTTTTTGCGCATTCAGGGACCCAAAAGGATACCTCCTGAGCCTTGAGGAAATTCTGGGAAAAGTAAGAGAGGCGGGAAAAGCCAGAGCTACCGAAGTCTGCATCCAGGGAGGACTTTTACCTCATGCAGGGCTGGATTTTTACCAGGAGATTGTAGAAGCTATAAAATCCGAGTTTCCTGAGATGCATATTCATTCTTTTTCCCCTATGGAAGTCTATCATGCTGCTCACATCAGCGGAATTTCCATAAAAGAAGCCCTTTTGAGCCTTAAGAAAAGCGGACTTGACAGTATGCCCGGAACTGCAGCAGAAATTCTTTCGGATAGGGTCAGGGAAATTGTCTGTCCTCATAAATTAAAAACCGCAGAATGGATAGCCGTAATCAAGCAAGCGCATAATTCAGGAATTCCCACAACTGCAACCATGATGTACGGGCATGTAGAAACCCTTGAGGAAAGAGTTGAGCATATCCTTACTCTCAGGGAAATCCAGAAAGAAACTCATGGAATTACGGAATTTGTGCCTCTGCCTTTCATGCCTTACAATAATCCTATTGGGGAGAAGCTGATTAAAGAAGGCAGATACGCAACTCCAGGGCTTGAAGACCTGAAAAATTATGCAGTTTCGCGCATTCTTCTAAATGGGTATATAGACAATATCCAGGTAAGCTGGGTGAAGTTAGGGAAAAAACTTGCCCAATTTGCTCTCCATTGCGGGGTTAATGACCTTGGAGGAACCCTTATGGAAGAAAGTATCTCAAGATCTGCAGGCGCACCGAACGGGGAAAAAATTTCCGCAGAAGAACTGGAATGGATGATTCATGGTGCTAAGCGGATTCCAAAAGAGAGAAACACCCTTTACGAAGAGGTAAATAGAGGAATGAGGGCTCAGGTTTCAGGAATTTCGAAAAAGATCTCAGGGTGCTGGATTTCGGAATAAACTGTCCAGTCATGTATATATGATTCAACTATAATTGAATTATAATTCAACTTAATTCAATTTAATTCAATTATGATCCAAATTATGCTTCAGATTAGAATTCATTCATGGTCAGATTATGATTATTGCCAGGATATACTTTGAGTATCTAATTTCGATTACAGTTCAGGATTAGTCCTTAAGTATCAGTATCGCAGTTAAACGCGCATAAATATGAATGATTGACATGCATATTAAAAAACATGTAACAAGTATTCCCGATGAAGTGGTGGAAAGGGCCTATAAGGGAATAAGCACCAAGGAAGATGCCCTTGCCCTGCTCAATGGGAATCCATTTGAGCTTTTTGAACTTGCAGATGCATTGCGAGCGCAGGCTGCAGGAAATACTGTCAGTTATGTGGTAAACAGGAACATTTACATTACAAATAAATGTGCAGGAAACTGCGGATTCTGTGCTTACAGGGCAGCAGAGGGTTACATATTAAGCATCGAAGAAATCCTCAAAAAAGCAGAAGAAGCTAAAAGAGCTGGAGCAGTGGAAATCTGCATTCAGGGAGGGTATACTCCGGAAATCGGAATGGAATACTACCTTCAAATTATAGAGGCTTTAAAAGCCAGGTTTCCGGAGCTCTGTCTTCATGCGCTCTCTCCGATGGAAGTAAATTATGCGGCTGGGATTTCAGGCATGACTGTTCTAGAGGCCCTGCGCGAACTTAAAAGAAGTGGGCTTGATTCCCTTACAGGCACTTCAGCCGAGGTTCTTTCAGATAGGGTCAGGAAAATTATCTGCCCTGGAAAAATAAATACCCGGCAGTGGATTGAGACAATAAAAACTGCCCATAAAGTTGGAATTTCAACAAATGCAACTCTTATGTACGGGCACGTGGAAACTCTTGAAGAGAGAATTGACCATATCCTGACTATCAGAGAAATCCAGAAAGAAACAGGCGGATTTTCCGAGCTTATTCCCATGGCTTTTTTACCTTATAATAATCCTGTTGGAGAAAAAATGATGGCTTCGGGGAAATTTGCAACCACTGGTCTTGAAGACCTCCAGTTAATAGCTCTTTCCCGAATACTCCTGCATACCCATATAAATAATATCCAGGCTACATGGGTAAAGCTCGGGAAAAAACTGGCCCAGGTGGCCCTCCAGTGCGGAGCAAACGACCTTGGAGGGACGCTTATGGAAGACCAGATCTCAACAGCATCCGGAGGAAATAACGGGGAATATGTATCCCCTGCAGAATTCGAATGGATGATTAAAGGAGCTGGAAGGATTCCTGTACAGAGGGATACGCTTTACAGGCGAATCGAGCCCGGTTTTAGGATGAAACATCTTTATTTGCAGTCTGTAAAAGAAGAATGAAAGCCTATTATTAAAACAGTTTAAACCAGTTAAGAAGAAAAACGACCAGAAACTAAGGATTTCCTGAAAAAAAGGGAGTTTCAGTTCCAGGAGCTAAAATGAAAGCCGTAATTCCTTATAAAAAAGCCAGTGCAAAATCCCGCCTATCACCTGTCCTGAGCAAGGAAGAAAGGGAAGAATTCGTAGAACTTATGCTTGGAAAGGTAATAACCTCCCTTAGCGAGGCAGGAATAGAAGAAATCGACATTTTAAGTCCTTCGAATTACGGGCTTGAAGATATGGAGAAAGCAAATGTCCTGCTTGATAAAGAAGACCTGAATAAGGCCCTTAATAAATACCTGGAACAGGCCAGAGCGCCTGTCCTAATTGTTATGGCCGATCTTCCTCTTCTTTCTCCGGAACATATAAAGGAAATAGTTTCGATTAAGGAAGACATATGTATTGTTCCCGGAAAAGGCGGGGGCACAAATGTGCTTTTTATAAAGGAACCTTCAAAATACAGAGTAAAATACTACGGCTCAAGTTTCCTTACCCATTGCTCAATCGCTGGAGAGAAAGGGCATAGGGTAAAAATTTATGATTCTTTTCTTGCGGCCATCGATATCGATGAGCCTGAAGACCTTGTGGAACTGCTTATACATGGAAGCGGGGCTCCAAAGGACTATATAAGTAAAAGGTTCAGGCTTGAGGAAAGCAGGGGAAGGGTAAGCTTAGTTGCAAATAAAAACTGAGCCGACAGAAATTATATTAAAATCAATAAAC
>CAZFNE010000102.1:0-5086 GCA_964520335.1 uncultured Methanosarcinales archaeon
TCAAGGCCTGTAACCTGTACCATAATAGCTGCTGCGACGAAAGTTCCGGTTGCAGCGCCAATATTTGCGAAGCTTGCAACAAGAAGGACCCGCATGAATTTATTTTTAAACATTTCTCTTAAGGTTTCTATTCCTGCAAGAGCTTTAATATCGGCTGTAGTGGGATTTCGCTGTCTTGCTTCTACTAAGCCTGCAAACCAGCCTGCAGCGATTAATGGATGTAGCGTTGTCAACCAGGCGACAGAAAAAGCTGTTAAGATCGAATAAGGATGACCACCTGCAAGAAGAGTTCCAAGCGCGCTAAGAGTTCCTGTAACAATGAACCAGCACGCAAAAGCTATAAAAAGAAGCTTCAAAGGAACTCCTGAAAGAAGAAGTAATAAAAAGAACCCTCCTATAAGGGCAAGAATACCAAATGCAACAATTTTACCTAGACCAAATCTTTTTTTAGGAATCTCCATGAGGGTATTTAAAGGAGGGATACTCTTTGGATTTTTCAAATAGTTAATTATTCCTGGTTTGTGACCTGCACCTATTACCGCAACAACAGTTTTATTCCCACCTGCAGCAACGTTGAGAATACTTCCTGCAAGGTATGCATCTCTTTCATCAATTAGAACTTCGGCTGCAGTTGGGGCAAAGCCTCTAAGTTCAGCTACGAGCGCAGTTACGACATCCTGTTCTGTTATTTCATCTATATCAATTTCGGTTCCTTTTCCAATTCCTATAAGCCCGCCTATCAAAGACCCTACCATCTTTATTTTTTCCAGGAATTTCATTTTTCCCCAGAAACGTTGTAGAGTTACCTGGATATCCCTATCAATTAAAGCTACTTTAGCACCTATAGCCTCAGCTTCTTCAAGGGCTGCAAGCATTTCAGATCCAGGCTTTACACCCATGTCGTCTCCGATCTTTTTTTGCACATAAGCCAGCAGCCAATGAATAACGTAATAATATATTTTTCCTTCAGAGAGAATTTCTTTAATTGGAACCTGGGTCTCCTGTACGTTTCCCTTGAGAGAATCATAGCGCCCTCTGCAGAGTTCGACTCCTACTATATCTGGTTTAAGGTTTCTTATAGCAGTTCTAACCTCTGTGACACTTTTTTCTGAAACATGCGCTGTACCTATAAGCACTATTTTTGAAGGCTGGGTTTCAGAATTTTGCCCTTCATGTTGGGAAGATGAAAGTGAGACTTCGGAGGCTGAGTCTGGAAGAGGTTCTGCGATAATTTCTGAGCTAATATCAAGTTCTAATCCTGTTTGCTCAAATTTTACTTCAGATATAGGTGCAGACATTTTATTTTCTATCGGCGCGTTAATCGAAGAATCCGAAAGTTTAGACTTCCCGACAGAAACAGAGTTTTCTGCAGATTCAGTTATAAGATTGTCCATAGAATATATTGACTCCTGAGATGAACTATGAAAATTATAGTCAGGGTCCATGTCCTGAGAATGTGTAATTTCAGGTTTGTGCATTATAAATCTCTCTGCTGAGACTAATTAAAAGTAATGCATCCAAAGGCCTACTTGAAAGATTATATTTTATTATATGAATAATTAAGCTCCTAACATTTAATAATCAAGCTATAAAAGAATTAGCTAAAACAAATGAGCTTAAGATAGATAACTTAATTGCTTGATAATTATCTACTAGACATTTATATTTTGCTGCCTTAAAATTTATCTGTTAAAATTTACATGGTATACATGATATATCCGAAGTATAAGCCGTGTTATGATCTGAGTTTTAAAACCCTTACAAGATCTGTTCTGGAAAGAATTCCAACAACGGATCCATTGTCTACAACTACAACTCTTCCAATATTTCTTGCTGAGATTAATTTGAGAACATCACTTGCTTGAGCATCGGAGGGAACGGTGATAACGTCCTTGGTCATAATGTCTGAGACCAACGCAGCAGGCCGATCGTGATATGGAATACGCTCGATATCAGTAAAGGTAACAATTCCCTTTAAGCTGTCTCTCTCCATAACAGGGTAACCCATATGCTTTTTTTCAAACATAAATTGGACCAGTTCTTCTACAGTCGTTGTTGGAGAGACAGAAACAACATCTTTTGACATAATATCTCTAACAAAAATATTTTCAAGCGTCACTTCAGCCTGAGTAGAGCGTTCCTCTTCGGATGCGCCGACATAAATAAAGAGAGCAATAAGGGGAAACCAGAGGTTTCCAATAAGAATTCCAAAAATTGCCATAAGAATAGCAAATAATTTTCCTATGGAAGCTGCACTCTGAGTAGCTTTAACGTATGACATTCTTCTCGCGTAAAAAGAACGAAGGACCCGACCTCCATCCATAGGAAAAGCAGGTAAGAGGTTGAAGATTCCAAGTACTATGTTCATGGACCCAAGGATCCAGAGAATATGAGATATCGGATTCTGGGAGAGAGATGGGTTTGGGGAAATTAAACTCCAGTATATCAAAAGTGAAATCGTTCCTATTATAAGGCTGGTTAAAGGCCCCGCAAAAGCCATTTTTGCTTCTTGCCCAGGTTTTCTTGGTATCTCTTCCATAGCAGATACCCCTCCAAACAGGAAAAGGGTGATGCTTTCTATGTTAATGCCATAACGCATCGCCAGGTAGGAATGGGCAAGTTCGTGCAAAAGAATTGATACAAAAAGAAGTATAGCTGTTAAAACCGAAAGTGCGTATCTGAGTGTAGGAGGCTCAACCCCCTGGAATCCAAAAGGCTGCGGGTTAATTGCAAATACATAAGCAAATATAGGCAGTACGAGCAGGAAAGTTATATGCAGCTTGATAGGTATTCCAAGAACGCTTCCTATTTTTAAAGATGATTTCATAAATAAAATCCCCCATTCTCACTTTAATATTTCTATTATGTTAAACAAATGATAAAAAGCTAATCCGGGAATTAGTTAGAAAAGAAGCTAAAAGATTTGTTAGCAAGAGGTTTATTATTGAATAGTTTAACATTTAAATTTAGGATTTTTATCTTTTCTAGGATGTTAACACTCCTTTTTTATTTATTAATTATTATTATCATTTAGTTATTTTTATTTTTTTACTTATTTAGTTATTTTTTTTATTTGGTTATTTTTATTTATTTAATTATTTAGTTAGTTAATTAGTTAGTTATTTGCTGATAGTACTTTTTGTAGGGCTTGAAGAAATTCTTCAATATCTTGAATCGTATTATGTGGCATAAGTACTAAACGAAGGGATCTGGGAGCACGTGTAATTGAGACGTTCCATCCAAATTCCTTTAGAAGCTGTTTTCTGACAAAATCAGGGTCCGGAACTTTCAAGGCAACTACATTCATTACAGGTTCTATTAACGGTTCGATACCCAATTTTCTAGCTTCTATAACCAATTTTTCAGTAAGCTGCATACAATTTTGCACATTTTTTCTATAGCCTGCACGCCCAAGATGTTTCATAACAGCACAGGTTGCTGCAGCAGATGCCCCACTGCGAGTACCTGTCAGGGTAAATTGAGATTTAGTGGTCAGGTATGGAGTATTTACTTTAAGAGAATTTAAGAAAGATGGAGACCGAAAAAGAAGAGCACCTGATGGAATTGTAGAAAGACCCATTTTATGGGGATCTATTGCAATTGAACTAACACCAGGGACTTTGAAATCGAAAGAATAATCTTTTTCTAAAAAAGGAATTACGAAGCCTCCGAAGGCTGCATCTATATGAAGGAAGAGTTCATTTTCAAGAGCAATTTTTCCAAGTTCTTCAATAGGATCTATCTGCCCAAACTCCGTAGTCCCTGCTATACCTACAAGCCCTATAGTGTTTTCATCAATTAGTTTTTTAACACAGGAAATATCTACTTTAAATTCGGAATCTAAAGAAGCTCTCCTAACTTCAATACCCATCATATCTGCAACTTTATCGAAAGAAAAATGAGCCGACTCTGGAATGATAATATTCGGGCTAGAGATTATCTTAGATGTACTTTTATCAGGTTTAATATTAGATGTACTAGAATTTTCATTCGCAGCCTTTCCTTTAAATTTTTTATAACCAATTTTTACAAGGTTTTTCATGCCTCTTACAGCCTGGATATTTGATTCTGTCCCTCCTGTTGTAAGATATCCACAAACTGAATTTTCAAAAGGGTTTTCCGAAGCAGTTTCAAAAGGCTGGGCATGGAGCAGTTCTCCTAGCATTGTTATTACTTCTTTTTCTAAATTATGAGCTCCTCCAAAAAGCCCTACGTCACCCAGGTTAGCTTCAATAAAGAGTTCATGAGCTTCAACAGCAATTTTATGCGGGTGAGTACACATAGAACTTAAGACCCGACAATAATTTGTATCTTCCATCTTTGCACTTTGCAGATACGTAAATATCTCTTCTTCGGAAAGGCCCTGCTCATTCATAACGATAAGGTAAAAACAGTTTTATTTAAAAGACTTATGGAATAGGACTAAAAAATACAGAATGTTATCCCCAAAGTAGCAAAATAATAAAAGAAGATTTTCCTTTGCCTTAAAAATATCTTTAAACTTCTTTTGTTTTGATGATGTATGAATATCCTTTAAAAGTTGCTTCTCTTTTGACTCAATAAACAAAAATTTAGAGAAGGAAAAAAAGAATAAATAAATGATAAGAAGAAAAAAATATTTTTACAAAACGAAAAGAATTTAGTTTGGCGAGGGACCCCTTTATTTCTACTGGAGCATTTTAGAATCCAGTGATAAGTTTCTGAAATACCTTTATTACCATTTATTATATAGTTAAGTATATATACAATGTGTTATATAACACAACAACATTATTTTGTTTTTTAAAGAAATAAATCTAAGATTTATTTTGTTTCGGACCAGTAAAGACCCTTTACTGGAAATCATGGGGGGTGGGTGTTATATAATGTTTCCAGTGGAAATAAACGGGTCTACAAAAATTTCATTGTATAACCCTATGTGAAAGTAATCTAAGTGAAAAATTTCAAACTACATCTTCATTCTATTTTAGATTTATTTAAATTATTTAATTTAAGTAATTTATTTAAATTAAGTGATTTAATTTAATTTAATTTAAATAATTTGTTTTATTTTTCTGTAAAGAATTTTTATTATTTCTATAATATT
>CAZFNE010000102.1:5186-10552 GCA_964520335.1 uncultured Methanosarcinales archaeon
TTTAAATAATTTGTTTTATTTTTCTGTAAAGAATTTTTATTATTTCTATAATATTATTTCTGCTTTATAATTTTACTTTTAAGAACTTTTATATATAAAATAAGTTATATATTTTTTTATTTTTGTTTTTTCCACTTGAAATCTAGCGAACCATTTTAATCAGAGTTGGTTTTTCAATATTATTTTTTTCTTCAAATATTACAGTCTTTTTACTGTATTTGTTTTTATTCTCATTATTTAAAGAAAATCTTTTTTCCATTGGAAGTAAAGGGGTCTTAACCATAACTCTTAATACGGTTCACTTCCATTGCATCTACTGCAAATACATGCAAAAAAACATATGATTACACATAATATAACCTTAATTTTACTTGGATCTTTAATTTAATATTTTTCAAGGTTTGAGTTTTTAGTATCATTAAGAACCGATCTTGATTTATAAAAACTTGTAGAAAATAAAAAATATTATATAATGTCTAATTCCTCATCATTTGATATAATTTTAGCAAATCCTTATGTTAGTTTCTTTAACTATCAGAACGAATCTAAAAATTAAAAATTAAATTAAAAAAGGTAAAAATTAAGATTACTTTTTAAAAAATAAAAAAATATTTAACATTAGAAAAAGACTCTATAATTAACTTTAGAAAAAGACTCTATAAAATTATCTTTATTTATTGATACTGTTAATGAAACAAAAATAAAATTATAAAAGGAGTGAAGAATAAAAATATATATAATGTATTATTTGTTTTTTATTGTTTTAGAGGGTTAATTTTTTTAATAATTTAATGTTTTACTAGTCTTGTAAATATTAATTCCAAAATACAAACTCCAAAGAAATTAGCAGACTAAGCAAACTATCTATTGTTAACTTGTTCATCATTTGATAGTCTAAATTACAATGTTCCTGCCTTTAACGCCAAACATTGATCAAACCTAATAAGGCTGAAGCTAATCGATCCCAGGTGAATAACTTCCTCTTAAATTTAATTTCAAAAAAAAATATATTCATTTATCTTTGCTTATAGTCGTTATTAGTTGTATTAATCTAAAAAATTTCAATTATTTATTCATAATTCCTTGATTTATTAATCTTTATAGAGGGTCTTCATGATAAAAGCTCATTCATTAGACGGCTTATTCGAAAAATTACTTGATGGTAAATCAATTTTCAAAAACAAAGAAGTTCTTCGGCCTTCTTATACTCCTGATCTTTTATTACACCGAAATGAACAAATTAATGGACTTGCAACAATTCTTGTTTCTGCACTGAGGGGAGAAACCCCTTCCAATGTTTTAATTTACGGTAAGACAGGAACAGGAAAAACTGCAGTTACCAGATATGTTGGAAAAGAGCTCGAAAGAGTAAGTGAAGATAAATCTCTTTTTTGTTCAGTTGTTTATATCAATTGTGAAGTCATCGACACACAATACCGCCTCCTTGCAAACCTAGCCAGGCATTTTGAAGAAGATGTTCCCATGACGGGGTGGCCTACTGATCAGGTTTTCATGAAGTTTAAAGAAGCAATTGACTCCCGAGAGCAGGTTGTTATCATTATTCTGGATGAAATTGATAAGTTGATTAAGAAAGGTGATGATGTACTCTATAATCTTTCCAGGATTAACACGGATTTACGGCGAGCTAAAGTTAGTATGATTGGGGTTTCAAATGACCTGAAATTTACTGAATTTCTCGATCCAAGAGTTAAAAGTTCCCTGGGCGAGGAAGAATTAATTTTTCCTCCTTATGATGCTGAACAAATTAGCGATATTTTGAAGCAAAGGGCAAAAATGGCCTATACAGATGGGGTATTAGGAGAAATGGTCATTCCCTTATGTGCTGCTTTTGCGGCTCAGGAACACGGAGATGCACGTCGCGCCCTCGACCTTCTTCGCGTTTCCGGAGAGATTGCAGAAAGAGAAAACCAACCTCAGGTTCTCGAGGAACACGTAAGACGTGCCCAGGAAAAAATTGAAATTGACCGTGTGGTAGAAGTAGTCAGGACACTTCCTACTCAATCAAAACTTGTTCTCTATAGCATTATCCTGCTGCGCAACCGGGGTAGAGAAGGTAAAAATGTAACTACTGGTGAAATGTATAATGTATATCGCCAGTTATGCCATCATATCGATGTAGATATCCTTACTCAGCGCAGAGTAACTGATCTGATGTCTGAACTGGATATGTTAGGTATAGTAAATGCAATAGTAGTAAGTAAAGGGCGTTACGGAAGGACAAAGGAAATCTCCTTAAGTGTTCCAGTAGAAAACACTCGTAAAGTACTTCTTGAAGATTACAGGCTTAAACCTCTTGTAGATTTTAAAGCTTCAGTTTTCAACAAAATGTTTTCATAAACTCTCTTTTTCTTTATTTCTCAAATTTTTGACTTATTACTATTTTATTTACATTTTTACCTATGTTCTTATTTCTTTTATTTGCTTTTTTTAAACTATCTACTTCTAGAAAAATTCAGGGAAAATGGGAAATAATCTTATATACAATACTACAGTTTGACTAAGATCGAATATGTTAATCTTAAATCTGTACCAGGAACTATATTTTTACACAAAGTTCTTATTCGTAGTCGTATTAGGTCAGTTTTATAAAGCCTATTAAAAAATTTATTAAAAATTCTAAACTTAATATGCCTGTTAAGATGTATTAGTTAAAAAACCTATTAGTTTAATTATAACACTTTTACATCTCTATAGTTTATAACTTTCAAATTTGTTTAGTAAAATATGTCTAACAATTTGTATTTACTAATTTATATTTACTAATTTGTATTTACTAATTTATATTTACTAATTTGTATTTAATAATTTGCAATTAATAATTTATATTAATTAATATAAATTTTATAATATAGAACCAATTGTATGTAATTTTGAAACAAGCTCGTTAGATATTTATCAAGAATTCAATTTGAATATGCTTAGTTAATAATTGTGATTTAGCTGGTTTAATTTAAAAATCCAATAAAAGGGTACTTTATGAAGATAATAGCATTTGTCGGTATGCCCGCCTCTGGTAAATCAGAAGCTGCTAGAATTGCCTTTGAAATGGGTGTTCCAGTAGTGAATATGGGTGATGTAATTCGAAAAGAAATATTAAGACGCGGACTTGAACCTAATGATTCCAATACTGGAATGGTTGCAAACGATCTTCGCAAATGCGAAGGTATGAATGCTGTGGCAGTGCGTTGTATTTCTCAAATAAAGGAAGCAGGTTCTGATCTTGTCGTTGTAGATGGAGTACGCGGAATTGCAGAAGTAGAGTGTTTCAGGCAAGAATTTGCAGAAGGCTTTGTTTTAATCTCTATCTATGCCCCAATTGAAGTTCGTTTTTCAAGAATCCAGAAAAGGGCTCGAAGTGATGATATGAACACTATAGAAGGCCTTCGCAATCGAGACGAACGTGAACTTGGTTGGGGCATGGGTGAGGCTATAGAAGCTTCAAGCGTTGAAATTGAAAATAACTTTACTCTGGATGTCTTCAGGAAAGACGTTATTGAAGTTCTAAAAAACTATTCTGATATGCCATTTAAGAGAGCGTAACAAAAAATAGGAAAAAGCAGATAAATATTTTTATGAGTTATTTTAAAACTACTTTAAAGTATAACTGGTAAAAACATTTTTAACAATTTATTTCCGGTAATTTTATTCAAGTCGATATTTTTATCTAAATTTGCATGTTACATAATATTATCTGGTAAACTATTTAGGACATCTACTTGTATGGAGTAACTTATGATACGTGTTAAAGTTTCAGCCTTCATATATCCTACCGAAGATCCGGAGAAAGTTAAACAATCTATTTTAGCCCTTTTTACTGGTATAAATATTGAGAAAAAATCTGTTGAAGCGAGTGAAACCGAGCCAGGAAACTTTCCTTTTTTTCTGTTTGCAGGGGAGGGAGGCATTGAACTTTTATTAACTTTACACAGGCTTATCCGTAAAGAAAAAATTATAGATAGTATATGTAATAAAGTTTTTAGCAAAGGTTTGTCAAACGACAGCCTATCAATAAAGTTCTTACTTAATAAACAAGTCGCTTTTGTTGGAATTCCCAGTATTCCTGTTCAAGAAGAACCGCTAGGCTCAATCAAAGTCATTATAAACGCCGATTCTCCGGCGGAAATAGAAAGACTTATAGAATGGCTTCTTCCTGTTACCGAAAATGGGATACCAGTTAATGAAGTAGGAATAGAATACGTAACAGATTTGTGTAATAATTAAATTGTAGTAATTAAATATATCTAATTTGCATCTACAAATTTATCGATCAACAAAAGGAATGATTTATAGTCATGCAGCTGCAAAGAATTAGTTTTTCTTCACGTGCAGTCGTTGAGGATCCTTTTAAATGGGCTTACACGCTTGAAGATCATGGATATACAGGATGGGAGATTGTACAGGAAGGTTCTCAGTGTTTAAATAACAAAAACATCCAGAATTTAAAAAGTATTCATGAAACTACCGGACTTGAATTGACTCTGCACCTTCCTTTTTCAGACATGAATCTTGCAGGCCTTAACAACTCAATCCGGGCAGAGGTTATCAGGCAGATGAAACATTACCTGACTCTTGCTTCAAATTACGTAAATTTGGCAGTTGTGCATCCAGGCTACCTATCTCCATATGGGGTCCAGGTTCCGGAAGAAGCTTATCTAACCAACCTCGCGTCTTTACAGGAGATCTGCGACTTTGCAGCAGATTTTGGAATTCTTGTTGCAGTTGAGAACATGCCTGATTTGCCTAAGATCTTTGGAAAATATCCCGATGAAATGGTTGAGATGTTAGATGCAATCGGGAGCCATAATATAGGTTTCACCTTTGATGTGGGCCATGCAAACACTGTTGGGCTTATTGATGAGTTTTTAGATCTTCTTAAAGAAAGAATTACCCATATGCATATCCACGACAACATGGGCCAGAAAGATGAACACCTTCCTCTCGGAAAAGGTACAATAAACTGGAAAAAAGTTCTTGACAGGCTGTCAGATTATAAAGGAATTTATGTCACTGAAATAAGCTCAGTAGACGAAGGCATTGAAAGCCTTGAATTTTTAAGAAAATTATAAATCTCGTTTGAGAGATGTTTGAGAGATTTTAGAAGAATTGCTATCAGTCTCGATTTAATAGCGTCCTTTTTTTCAAATTTTAAAGTTCATTATTTATGAAATTTAAATATTCGTAAAATTTAAATTTTACTTTTAGTTTTTAATTTTTATCTTTATTTCTATTTCATTTTTATATTAGTGTTTAATTGTTTCTTGATTTTTTTATTAAGCCTATCCCAAAACTCAAATTAAGTTACTTAATTCCGAATTTGAATTGATTAATCGATTTTCTGATAAGGA
>CAZFNE010000103.1:0-10480 GCA_964520335.1 uncultured Methanosarcinales archaeon
CATAAGTCCTGTTCCAATTGTAGAATTAAATTTAATTTTAAGACAAGCTCTCAGAAAAAAGCAAATCTACAAAGCCGTTTATAACATTCTTCATTATCAAGATTTGAATAAAACTCTACTAGTTTGGGGCTTGTACATTTTAGGACTAATACATTATGAGCTTTGCACCTATGGTGTATTTCATACAGAGATTTTCGTGGTCGTTAGCTTGTATCTGACTGCATAACTGTATATTCATTTTTACTTTAGGTGCAAAGCCTGCATTATGAAAACATATTTATCGTATGAATGTTGCTTGATGTTAATATTTCTTATTTTTACTTGAATAGAAAACACTATTCCTTTACACTGGAGGAAAGGAGAACCAGACATGCTTCAGATATACAAATCAGTAGATAATGAAATTACAATCCTTGATCAAATTGAAGATGGAGCATGGATTAATCTTGTAAACCCAAATCCCCAGGAAATCCTATCTATTTCAAATAATCTAAATATCCCTATTGATCACATTCAGGCTGCACTTGATTATGAGGAACGCTCCAGAATTGAAGTGGATGAAAGTTGTATTGTTGTATTAGTAGATATTCCTGTACCAAACGATAAATTAAAGGAAGGAGGAACTTACTATACGATTCCTCTTGGGATTATTATTATTGGAAATAACATTGTTACTGTTTGCCTCAAAGAGAACTTTATCATAAAAGATTTCATTGAACAGAAAAATAAATCATTTTATACGTTTAAAAAAACACGTTTCCTTTTACAGATTCTCTATAAAACTTCAAAGCTATACTTGAAGGATCTAAGAACTATTGATAAAACAAGTGATAAGATCCAATCTAAGTTACATAAGTCATTAAAAAATCAAGAGTTAATTCAGCTACTGGAGCTGGAAAAAAGTCTTGTTTATTTTTCTACTTCATTAAAAGGTAATGAGATAGTGCTTGAAAAACTTCAAAGGCTTCGTCCTGTTAAGTTGCACCCTGAAGATTCTGAGCTCCTTGAGGATGCAATAATAGAAAACAGACAGGCAATTGAGATGGCAAATATTTATAGTAACATTCTTTCGGGAACTATGGACGCATATGCGTCTGTTATCTCCAATAACTTAAATATTGTTATGAAATTCCTGACATCAGTAACAATCCTCTTGGCAATCCCAACAATGGTTGCAAGTTTTTTTGGGATGAATGTTGACGTTCCTTTTGAGAACAATCCCCATGCATTTGTAATTATTTTCTTAATGACACTTTTTTTCTCAGTAATTTTAGCTGTTAAAATGGTAAAAAAACAGATGTTCTAATCATAAGCCTTAAGGGTTGATAGTCTGAAAGAGAGTATGGGGATACTTCTCCATGTTAATCAGTTATAAAATCAATAATAAGGAATTGCAAATATCCAAGTAGAGATGAAATTATAACTCTAATATTGGAATTTATTACGGGATAACAGCTATAATATTTCAGCCCAATAAATGAAAATATTCAAATGAAATAGAACTGTTAAAGGTCTAACCTTAAAGTAAGAGTTGAAGCATTAGAAAAGAAACCCAATAGCATTTAGATTTTGGTTATATTCTCTCAAATAATCAGTAAAAAAGTATTGCATATTAGCGCAATATACTAATTTCTAGGGTATTTCAGGCTTTACATTTATTCTATGAGTCTTATATTAATAACTTCTTAAAACTTGCTTGTTCTTTAAATACTTCTCAGCAACTTCCTAAAGGTTCCGAGTAAGAGAAATCAAAAACAGTACTAGTAAAAAACCTGTTACTGATAGCGTTTTAAGCTCAGCCGATCATTTTCTGAATATTTTTTTGCAAATTCTCGGCTATAAATTAATAGAAAAACCTATATTCATAAATACAGTGGAATGGGGTCGTGGGGGTGAGTCATCGATCAAATCTGAAAAAACGAGCACACACTCCATGTTTGAATTAAATATAGAGAGATTTGAAGGCTCTTGGTTTTCAGTAACTCACCCCCACGACCTGGAATGGTTCTATTCAAAAACACATAGGCACGTTTTATCGCTAGCGATTATTTTTGTCGAGTGAACAAAATTAGTGAAAAATACCTTATTTTAATATGTTAAAACATATTTTAAATTAGATTTAAGTAAATAAAACAAGACGAGCACTCGTCAAAAATAATAAGGCAGAAGGGATTTCAAATTAATAAAAACATGTTACTTTTTTAGTCAATTTGCATAAAAATATGCTTAATATGCATATTTTATATAATATTTGCATATCAACGCTATCATTGTAAAATTAATTACATATTCAATAAACTTATTGAACAATTTTCTTACCATAGTAGCTTAAGCTTTTTCAATGGTTATTGAAGTTGATCTTTTTGAATTTTTCAAATTCCTCAAGCTCTCTCTCGCAAAGATTGATTATTCTTGGATCTTTTATTTCTCTTCCAACAAATAATGCCTGCTCACAATACTCAATTGCTTTTCCAGGATCTCCAAGATCTTTATATGCGTTCCCCAGATTTCCAAGCTGATTTCCTTCTCCTCGCCTGTCCCCAATTTTTCTAGCAATTTTTAGTGCCTGCTCATAATATTCAATTGCTTTTGTATACTCTCCAAGATCACAATATACGTTGCCCAGATTTTCAAGGTCTATTTCTTCTTCTCGCCTGTTCCCAATTTTTCTAGCAATTTTTAGTGCCTGCTCACAATATTCGATTGCTTTTGTATATTCGCCCAGATGAGTGTATGCTATCCCCAGATTTCCAAGCCAACTTCCTTCTCCTCGTTTGTACCCAATTTTTCTAGCAATTTTTAGTGCCTGCTCATAATATTCAATTGCTTTTGTATACTCTCCAAGATCACAATATACGTTGCCCAGATTCCCAAGACAGATCACTTCTCCTCGCTTGTCCCTAACCTTCCTATCAAATTTAAGTGCTCGTTTATAATATTCAATTGCTTTTGTATACTCTCCTAAACGATAGTATGCTATCCCCAGATTTCCAAGCCAAGCTCCTTTTCTTGGCCTATACCAACTTCCCTTATCAATTATTTGTGCCTGCTTAAGATATTCAATTGCCTTTGTATATTCGCCCAGATAAGTGTATACTGCCCCCAAATTTCCAAGAATTGCGCTATGACTTTTTTTGTCTTTCAGAAGAGTATCTTTCCCAAAATGGTCTTCAGGTAATAATTTTGAGTAAATATCAGCAAGTAATACGTAATTACCCAAGAAATCAAGGTATTCAGGCAGATTATTGTCAAATATAATATGTAACGCCTGATCATATTCTCCTGCCATGCAAGCATAATAGTGAGCCTCAATAAGAGGTTGGATATCTTCTTTTTCTGCAGGCTTATCTGGAATGGGTAAAGATAGGTAATATTCCATTGCGAACCTGTAGCGCTCTGTTTTGGCGGATAATTGGGATGCGGCATACTTACTTATTAGTGATTCTTCCCAACATTTTTCACCATTTTTTTGTAAAAGAGATTTAAGATACAAGTTCCATGTAGTCTTTTCAACCTTATATTCACTCCATACATAGTCATCAGCTGCTATTATGGTTGGTCTTGCATTTATGGGATCCCTAAAAAAAAGATTAAAGTAGTTCAGGCATAATTTCCATATAACTTTTTTTGAATTCAATTCTGTTATTACGGGGCCATTAGCTATCATTGTGATTGCTTTTGCAGGCACCGGTTGGCGAAATATTGAAACATACTGAAGGAGCTTGCGTTCATCTTCAGAAAGCCTTTCGTTATAAACTTTATTTAGTATATTTTCTGCAATCTCTCCATCCTTACGAATCCATAGAGAATTATCTTTCAAAAGAGAGGAAAGTGTGTCTGCTCCTTTTGTAACAAGTTGAGCCAAAAGGATAAGGGCAAGTGGATGTCCATCAGACATTTCTATTGCTTTCTTTAACTCGACTTCCGATTCATTAAGTAGTCCTTGATGCCTTAATAAAAGGATCCCTGCAGATGCATCTAACCCTTTAATTTGGTATGAAAACGGACTGATTCCACGTTCACTTGCAAGAGACTCCCAGCTAGTGAACAGAATCTTACTTCTAATGCAATTTGCAGCTGCTGATTCTATAAGTTCAGAAAAACCAACTTTTGACTTTAAAGGCTTGTTTGTTTGAGGATCAAGCAAACTCTCAAAATTATCAAGAACTATAAGGTAGGAACCCTCGTTTAACTCACGAAATAAAATACTTATCTGGTCTGGAATTTTGTAGCCTACAAGATCTTTCACAGGTTTACCGATGGCAGTAAAAAAACTACCTATTATATCTTCAATATCAGTGGTCTCATTAATTTTTCGCCAATATATCCCGACAAATTTCCCCTTTTTTTCCATTCTGTCAATGAACATACTTGCTAGGATGGATTTCCCAGTTCCGCAAAACCCCTTGATGACCACAGCACTATTGTCTTTAAAGAGATCCTCCAAAATTTCAAGATCATTTTCTCTACCGAATATTTTCTTTTGATCAATAATAGGTCTGAAGCCTTGTGTATAAGTCCATGAGTGTCCATGTCTAACGGAGCCGTCAGGATAAACAAATGTACAGTTAGTATATTGTACCTGTGAGATATTGTTCCCTATAGCGCTTTGACCGGAGATATCTCCTTGTGTAAAATTTCCACCTACATCTATTGTTGGCTCCGAAAGTTTATCTCCTGTCATAAAAACTCAAACCACTAAAGTTTTTAATCAAAATATATCAAAATGATATACCAAGCAAACCAACTAATATCTTTAAAGAACCAGAGATTTCGGATATATTTTTTACAGTCTTTCCGGCTTCTTTGAGAGTTTCAATAACATTTTCAACTCTGTTCTTGATCTTCTGCAACTTAGGTTCTTCTTTTTTGGCTTCTCTCAGAGCGGCATTTACATCACCTGTGATAGTTTCTTTATCTTCAGGAGAAAGATCCATTTTAGATATTTCTTCCTGAAAATTAAGGAGGCTTTCTTTAAGCTTTTCAATATCAGCAGTTGATAAAGGTGTACCTTGGAATATATTTGCTCCTACTGCAAACTGACCATTAACATCACCAATAATCACATCTCCCCCGGCATTTATTCCCGGGCCACCAAAAATTCTTCCTTCGGGTTTATTATCTTCAGTCATAGTTGGTTCTCCTAATTTTATATTGGTCGCTTTATGGTTTCTTAAGTCAAGATGATTAATATTATCCACATTGATATTTATTATAACATGTTCAATTTCACTTGCCAGATTTTGGTCTTTACTGAGCACTTCAAAGATCTTCTTTTGAAGCCCTTCCTTTGCATTTGAGTCTTTTGGATTTTGGGACACTTTTTCAAGTGCTAATTCTACAGGCTCGCCACCTTTTGATCTTATTTTATCAAACATATCTTTAGCTTTATTTTTTTAGTGTAGATCCCGTTTTCATTAAAGGTAGGGAAGAAACAAAAATATCTGTTATTTGATAAGAAAGAATTAATAGCTCCATAAAATTCCTCTGAATTTTAGCTTATATCGGAAACATGTAAAATAAGTTTTATTATTTAAAACGGCCAAAAGGGAATTTTTTGGGCAGAGTTTTCATGAAAAATAGTATAGCTGCATAGTATTAAAATATTGCAATTTTTAATTAAAAGTTATAAAATAGCCTGGAAAATCAAACAAAATTCAGGAAAATTGCAACACAACAGGCTAAAATATTACTAAAATATGCATATGGAGCTTATGAAACCCATTGAACTCATAGAACCCATGGATCATGGGAATTTTTTTTGCATATCCGAGAGCATCAGCAAGCCAAATGTCTGCTATTCTGGTATGATATGGAATCGTTTTGTTTGGTAAAGCAACATACCAAATGTAAAATAATTGTTAGAAAGTATTTTATCATGTAACTTGCGGAGATTTGTACTAAGGTGTTTGGAAGTTTTACCTTTTTTACGGGTGCAGTGCCTGACATATCAACACATAGTATAACATCTCATGCTGTATCAACACTTGTCATGAAATATCATGAAATATCAACACCTGTAAGAACTCTAAATCGAAAAAGAAGCCCTAAAAATGTTAGTTCAATGACTAAAAGTTAAATACTAGGACAGACATTTTTACTCTGTAAAGTGATCTTAAAAAAGCACTTTCAAAAGAGTTAACATAAAAATAGATATCAATATTCTCTAAAGTGTTCTCAGAGGATGCTTGCCGGCTAATCTGAGGACACTCTAAAGAACAAGGTGATAGTATGAAATTGACAATCAAGTTTAAAAGTGTTTCTGTAATTGTAGAGATATCTGAACAAACCGCATATAAAATAATATTTACATGTATAGGAATGTTAGGACTACATAACGTTTTCTCTTATGTTTGACTGAAAAAAATTCATTTTTTCTTTTTCTGGTTATTTTATCAATTCTGAATATAGGTCTGGATATTTATTTTTGAAGGCTGCAAGAAGTTTTCCGTCTATTTTTGTCCCTCTAAATGATCCAACTTTTGAAAGTTGGTCAGTGGTTAAATTATGAGCTGTTCTAAAGTCTGCATGATTAAGGTTCGCTCCTTCGAAGTCTGCATGATTAAGATCAGCTTCTCTAAAGTTAGCTCCATCAAGATGAGATCCTTTCATATTAGCTCCTATAAGATTAGCCCCTCTTAAGTTGGTACTATAAAGGGCGCCCCCTTCAAGATTAGCTCCGACAAGGTCAGCCCCTTGAAGATTAGCATCGTATAGGTTAATTTTTTCAGCTTTAGCGTACCTTAGATTTGCATTCTCAAGATTAGAACTTCCAAATACAGTTTTCTTGAGATTTGCGTTTTGTAGAGTAGACCCCTTTAAGTTAGAATAACCTACATAAGCGTTTTCAAGGTATGCACTATCAAGATTTGCTTTTTCCAGATTAACTCGTGTGAGTTGTGCTCCTTCCAAATGAGCTAATTTTAATAAAGATTCTCAAAGATTAGCTCCATCGAGAATCACATTTTCAAGATGAGCACAATAAAGACTAGATCTCTCAATGTTAGCTTCACTAAGGTCTGCTCCTTTGAAATTTGCTCCTTCGAGGTCAGCGTATTTTAGAATGGCCTTTTTTAGGTTAGCTCCTTCAAAGTTAGAATACATCATTTTAGCGCCTAAAAGATCAGCTTCCTGTAATGTAGCATTTTTTAGTTCAGTTGCTACAATAGTAGAAATTTTAAGGTTTGTTCCATAAAGGCCAGCTTCTTCAAGGTGAGCTTCTATAATTCTAGTGTTTTCGAGATTAGACCAACTAAAGATAACTCCCTCAAGATGTAACTCTGAAAGGTAGCTCCCCTAAGAAACGTTTCTTTCATGATTAATCTTTTATCTTTGTCACGGTCAAAAAAAGACTTATATTCTCCAATCACTTTAAGCGCTGCTTGAATATCGGTTGATACTGTTCTATCAAAATTTCCACCTATTGTGGTTTCGTTGGCCAGGACATCCATTGAAAGAGACCCGTGTTTTAGAGAATTATTTCCTGAATGTTCATAAATATTAGAGTTTATCCTAACATAATCTGCTAGAATCGTCATTATAGTAGAATAGTCCTTTTTAGATTCTTTTGAAATCCTTCCAAGTGCATGTACCCCACCTAATCTAATCTCTTGTGCTGGATTTCCTAGTTGGTCTACAGCTCGAGTAAATCTCTCAGTTATCTGTCCTTCTTTAGCAACGTTCAGATTTCCCCACGCAAAGACAAGCCCAAACAACAGAGCTAAGCTGCCAAGTATTTGACCTATAATAGCAACGAACTGGATGGAAGTAGTACGATACAGATTTTCTATAGTAGCTTCTCTGTTACGTTAGTTATATTGAGCTGAGATACTCTATCTAAAGGATAAAAAATTACATAATTATAACAATAATCTAAAATAGGTATTAGAAGACTAATGAAAAGTGCAAAAATAAGCAGTATCACTAAGATTTGTTGGTATGGCTCAGGAATGGCATTGAGTTCTGAGCAACTTAATGCAATTGCAACTGATCCTAATACTGGAAACCCAGTTACAGGAACCTTTACTTACAATCCAAAGGAAGGGACTGTACTTGATGTAGGTGCTCACACATTACATGCAGACTTTAAACCTTCTGATTCTGCAACCCACAATAACACATCAGCTGATGTTCAAATCAATGTCTTACCAGTACCTCTAAAAAACCCCACAATTATTTGGGACAATCCAGCTAACATAACTGTTGGAACTGCATTGAGCAGCGCTCAATTAAATGCAGTAGCAAAAGATCCTGTAACTGATGCTATAGTAGAAGGAACCTATATCTATGATCCAGCTGCAGGCACTCAACTTCCTGTAGGCAATGCTCAGAAGCTATATGTCGATTTCGTACCTGCAGATACTGCAACCTACAATAATGCATCAGCCGATGTTACAATTAACGTGTTAGAAAAACCAGTGGCTCCTGTTGCTAATTTTTCGGCATCTCCTCTTAAAGGAAAAGCACAATTGACAGTGACGTTCACTGACAGCAGCACAGGATCTCCTAAATCCTGGTATTGGGACTTTGGAGATAAAAGCATTTCCAGAGATCAATATCCTTCACATACTTACAGTAAAGCCGGGAAGTATACTGTGAGCTTAAAAGTAGAAAATGCAGTCGGTAACAATACTAAAACAATATCTAAATATATTAAAGTAGAGGGTAATTCGAAGAAATGAGTATTTTTACTTGAAAGTTTTAGGTCTAAAGAGGAGTGGGGAAGTATTTATAAAAAATTCAAATTAAAGATTTTTTTGAATCTCTTGTGTGGTAATTATGACTCAAGAAATAAAAGATAGTGCGATTAAAGGGCTTATTGCTGCAGGGATTGTTTTTGTATTTTTTAATATTCTATCTTTTTTCACAAACAGTTTGACAATCGATACGTTATTTACATCAATAAAGATTGGGGTAGCCATTGGAGTATTAGAGGTTATTCTTGACCAGATTGTATCGTCTATTGCATAATTATAATAAAATAAAATTGGGTTTCTTGTACAATAAAGCTTCAATTAACTTATAATTTTACAACTTTCAAAAACGGCTTTTTAAAGTATGCAAAAGGGAATGGGATTTTAAATTAGAATGAGGGATAGGAGGAACAGAGCCCTCCGAGGATAAATTGACCGTTTTCTGTTCGTCAAATTTATGCAATTGTAGTTACTCATTAAATATATTAAAAATTTGTTGTTTGTTTCTTGAGTTGAAATGCTAATTTTTCGCTGGATAATAAAAAGGTGCTCTTGTACAATATCTGCAGTAGAAATAAACCATTGTATCCCTAATGAACATTCTCGTTTGCGTTTTCGAGTCGAAATAGTGCGGTAGTTACAAAAGTACTTAATCAGTTTATTTTTTCAACAATATCCTACTTCCAGTATAGCTTTTTATTTTTTGTTGCTTTTATTGCCTCCATGATCTAACTCTTTAATGCCTCTTTGTAATCTGAATTCTTTTGTCTTATCAGTAGACCCAAGAATTCTAATCAGGATTATTTTAGTAAAACTGTCTTTTTTACAAATATTCTTAGTGCTTTTTATTTTTATAAGAATTTTTCATATAAAAATAATCTTTTAAAATATGTTGATTTTTAATATTAACAATTTTTGAAAAATATGGAAAAGATAGGAGAAAGGGAAATGAAAAATAAGAGCAGGTTGCATTTAGCAGCATTAGCCTTAGCCGCAGTGGTTTTATTTTTGATTCTTATTTCATCCACTGCATCGGCAGCTATTACTGAAACCCGGATTACGACAAATAAATTCAATTCAGAAAATCCGGCTATTTATAATAACAAGATTGTCTGGCATGATGATCGCAATGGTAACTGGGATGTCTTCATATTTGATGTTGGAACTAAACAGCAGATAAGTACTACAAATAAATTAGACCAGGTAAATCCTGATATTTATGGCAATAATGTGGTATGGGAAGATTGGCGCAATGGACTTGCAGAGATATATATGCAGAATCTTACCACGAAAAAGCAAACTAGAATCACTATAAGTGACCCTGAATTAATTGTCACTATCTTTGATCGTTTCCCTGCCATCTATGGTAATAGAATTGTATGGGAGTGTGAATATGATGGTGGCCATAGTGATATTAACATGTATGACCTCTCCACCAAAAGACAAACTGGGATCACGTCCACTAGCTATGCAATTTGTCCTGCCATATATGGCAATAAAATAGTATGGGCAAATGATCAAAGTGAGAAAATCGATTTCCTGAACTTCGACATTTATATGTACGATCTTTCCACTAAAAAACAAACTCAGATTACCACAAATGCATCAGCACAAACCAGTCCTGCTATTTATGGTAACAGAATAGTGTGGCAAGATAATCGCAATGGTAACTGGGATATATACATGTATGATCTCTCCACAAAGAAAGAAACTCGGATAACCACAAATAAATCAGATTCGGTATCTCCTGATATCTACGGAAACATTATAGTATGGCAGGATAATCG
>CAZFNE010000104.1:0-10330 GCA_964520335.1 uncultured Methanosarcinales archaeon
AGTCCCTGTCGAAGAGGGCGAAGTTTACGATGTAACAATTCAGGATATTGCTCGCCAGGGAGACGGAATTGCTCGTATTGAGGGTTTTGTTGTCTTTGTCCCAAATACGAGTGTTGGCGATGAAGTTCAGATTAAGGTTGAGAGAGTACTTCCAAAATTCGCATTTGCGAGCGTTGTCGAGTAAATGCAGAGAAAGGAATCGAACTATTTAACTTAAGTTTAACTAGAGTAGATTAAAGGAATGGGTTTTCATGTTCAGAGAAGAAAGTCGTTTAGTCCCTATTGAAGAGGGCGAAGTCTATGATGTAACAATTCAGGATATTGCTCGTCAGGGAGACGGCATTGCCCGTATTGAGGGTTTTGTTATCTTTGTTCCGGGTACTAAAGTTGGCGATGAAGTCCGGATTAAAGTCGAAAGAGTACTTCCAAAATTTGCATTTGCAAGTGTTGTAGAGTAAAAATTTCTAAAGAATTAAATAATCAGTCAATTTCAACTTAAATTTTTAGGATTGGTTTTTATGTTCAGAGACGAAAGCAGCTCTGTTCCTGTTGAAGAAGGCGAAGTTTACGATGTAACAATCCAGGACGTCGCCCGTCAGGGAGACGGTATTGCCCGTATCGAAGGTTTTGTCGTCTTTGTTCCGGGTACTAAAGTCGGTGATGAAGTCCGGATTAAAATCGAAAGAGTGCTTCCAAAATATGGTTTTGCAAGCCTCGTTGAATAAACAGGACATTTCAAATAATAAAAACGGGACTGGAAGTTTTAATTTATAATCTTTCAGTCTTCTCATTGATTTTGATTTAAGATTACCTTATTAAAGATTAGGTTATTATCTTCTAATTTCTCTTTTAATAGTTCTTCTGATTTTTAATTACCTCTTATTTGTCTTCTAATTCTTATCTTTTAATTCACCTTTTAATATCTGATGCAAATTCGTCTGATTTTTCTTTACAAATTGTTTCAGTTCATTTTTCAACAAACTCTTTTAAATTATATCCCAAAATTATTTCAGTTTTATTTTCCTGTTAATTAAAATTTAGTCTTTTTGCTTATTTTTTGATCATCTGTTGAATCTAGAATGATTCTTATTGGCTATTTTCTAATTCCGGAGCCTTCTGGCGACGAACATTCGATGCTATTATATAATAGATGCTCAATCATATTTTGGAATTCAATAATAAAATTTTTGCAAGTATTTTGAAAAAAAAGAATTTACCCTTTCAAGTTACCGGGAAAAGAGCCCCTGAGTGATTTCTAATGATTAATTTTATCAAGTATCACCCCCGATCCAACACCTACATAATTGAAAAAAGAGCTTTTCTTGATACTGACCTTATGCTAAATGGCAATGTGATTGTCGGGCAAGAAGTGAAATTCTGGAAAAATCTTACTGTAAATGGGAAACTTGAACTCGGGAAAGGTTCTATTGTTAAAGGTAATATAAAAGCCAGAAAGGCTCTTATTTGTTCAGAAGCAAAAATTTTGGGAACCCTTGAAACAGACTCTGAAATCATCCTCCTTGATGGGGCCAGAGTAAATTCTGCAGCCTGCCAGGGAGATATTAAGGTCAGGCCTGGGTGTATTATTGGTTCCGTAAAAGCTGAAGGTACACTTGAGATTATAGGAAAGGTTAGCATAGGGAAAGTAGAACCTTTAACAAAAGTGATTATCCGAGCAGAGGAATAATTTTTAGGCTTTTTTAATATCTTTTACTTTTGCTGATTCTCTTACTGCTACTTATTTATTGAACCTCTCCTCTTCCAGGAGTTTCAAGACGCGGTCTCTTAATACATTTGCTTCCTGACTGGTTCTGCACCTTGGGCGAGGCAGGTTTACTTCCACAATCTCTTTTATTCTTCCGGGTCTTGAAGTCATCATTACTATTCTATCTGAGAGAAAGACGGCTTCATCTACACTATGAGTTACAAAAAGTATTGTTACATTTTTTTGTTCCCATATTTTTAAAAGTTCATCCTGCAGAATATTCCGGGTCTGAGCGTCAAGAGCGCCAAAAGGTTCGTCCATGAGAAGAACTTCAGGCTCATTTGCAAGGGCTCTTGCAATAGCTGCTCGCTGTTGCATACCCCCTGAAAGCTCATACGGATAGCTATTTCGAAATTGTTCCAGCCCGACAAGATCTATGTATTTTTCCACCTTTTTTCTTGCTTCAGGCTTTTTGATTCCCTGCATTTCAAGCCCAAAAGTAATATTGTCTATTATTGTTCTCCAGGGAAAAAGTGAGTATTGCTGGAAAACCATTCCTCTTTTGGGATCTGGCCCTGTTATGGGAACCCCATTAAGTGTAATTTCTCCTGCAGTATGGGTTTCAAGGCCTGCTATTATCCTGAGCAAAGTAGTTTTCCCACAGCCTGAAGGTCCAAGTATACATATAAACTCCCCATCCTCTACATCAAAACTGATATTATGTAAGGCTTCAGTTCCGACTCCATCTTCTTTTTTAGTGAAAGTACGTGATATGTTTTTTATACTTACCCTGCCCATTTTACACCACAGTTCCTGCTGTCCATCTAAGTAGTTTCCTATCTACATAATATCTAAAGAAGCGGTCGATGAAAAGACCTACGAATCCAAGCAAGAGCATATAAACGAGCACGAAATCCATCCTGTGTAGGTAGTAGTTGAACCATATTCGGTAACCAAGCCCTGTTTTGCTGACTCCAAACATTTCTGCAGCTACAAGGCACATCCAGCCCACTCCCATGGCGATCCTGATTCCTGCAATAATTGAAGGCATCGCTGAAGGAATAGCAATGAAACGTATAAGATCCAGGTTTTTCGTACACCCAAGTACTTTTGCGGCTTCAACGTATACTCGAGGTACATTTTTAAGACCTGTATAAGTATTGATAACTATTGGGAAAATCATCCCTACAAATACCACAAAACCTGCAGCCTGATGGGTAAGCCCAAACCATACAATTGCAAACGGAATCCAGGCCAGGGGAGGGATAGGACGAAGAATTTCAATAATAGGATCTATTGCTCTGTTTATTTTTTTGAACCAGCCCATAGTAATTCCAAGAGGAATTCCAATTAAAAATGCGGCGACAATCCCTATTGAAAAATGAAGAAGACTTGTCAATGTATCTGCATAAATTAGCCCACTCCCAAGAATAGATACAAAAGAATTTACTACATCAAAAAAACTTGGCAAAAATAGCTTATTTTTAACAACTCTATCCGCTACAATTTGCCATATTATAATTACGACTAAAAGAGATAGTACTTCAATCCCTTTTTCTTCGATTGTTTTTCTTAAGTTAAGTTTCATGTCTTATTAAAAGAATTCCTAGTTTTTTACCTTTCCGGCAGTCTATAATTTTTAGAATAAATTTGGTTCGAACTGCCCGTTGTAAACAAAAGCAGTCGAACACCTTAGTATATCTCTATTTCTATTTATTTTATCTCATTGTCCACTGGTTGCTTTCTCATAAAAGCTTGTGTCAAAGATTTCTTCTGCTGTCAAAGGTTTCTGAGTGTAATTTAATTCGTACTGGGTATTTGAGTAATTAACAGCTGAATCTTCAATAAGTGCGGGATCTGTAATCCACTTCCCATCCCATTCATTTAGAGAAGTCTTTACTGTGTCAATATTCTCTGTGGTCTTATTGGAATAAATCTGAGCAGCTTCGTCCAGGTTCGCATCGTTATACTCTGTTGCATTTATATGGGTCTTTACAATCTGCTCTACAAGAGCGGGATTTTCTCTAATTAATTTTCCACTCACTAGAAGTACACAACACGAGTGGTTCGCTTGCATCTCTCCAGATTGTATGATGGTACGTCCATTTCCTTCTTTTTCAACAACAGTTGGAGATGGGTGGGGCAGGAATACAGCATCGACCTGTTTGGCTGAAATAGCTGTTATAGCATCTCCAGGGGTCATTCCAAGGATTGTTACATCTGTATCAGGATTAAGCCCGTTGTCCTTAAGCCATTCTCTAAGTAATGTATCCTGAATTGTTCCTGGCGGGAATGTGGCAATTCTAAGCCCTTTCAAATCTGCAGGACTATTATATTTATACTCAGGCCTGAGTACAAGGCTTGAACCGTTGATCTGTACAGGTGCAACAACTCTCGCAT
The DNA here is from genome assembly GCA_964520335.1 of uncultured Methanosarcinales archaeon. Taxonomy (GTDB): domain Archaea; phylum Halobacteriota; class Methanosarcinia; order Methanosarcinales; family Methanosarcinaceae; genus Methanosarcina. Next base: position 4,106 of record CAZFNE010000104.1, read on the forward strand.
CAAGATCCTGGCTGAGAGCCGTAATTGCAGGAGCTACACCAACATAAGCTACATCCAGGTCTCCAGCGAGCATTGCCTGCATTTCAGGGGCGCCTGTTGGGAATTGGAATTCGTTAATTTTAGTAATTCCAAAAGGTGCAAGGTCCTGTTGCCACAATCCTTTTTCATATGCTGTCATATATGCAATCTGATGGGTACTTGGCTGATAACCTATATTTAATTCAGTAATTCCAGCAGTTTGATTTGTTTTATTTTCTCCATTATTAGATGCGCAGCCTGATGCGAAGACGGATGCAGCTAACAATAAAGTGATTAAAAGTATTCCTAGTTTCTTCAAAACTTCACCTCTAAAGTACCTGTTTTATGATAATACTACTTGTGATAATCCTTATAAATGATAACCTTCATTATCTAAATAGTACTTTATAAAATTAAGCTCTCTTTTACAATACTAGACTTTTATTTCTTCAATTAGTTTTTCATAAATATTCTTGAGAAAGTTATTTGATTCTTTAAGGGATGTTTAAGAGAAATAAAAGCGTATATCTATAAATAGTATTATTTTTTAGAGTTTTCTATATATACCTTCTCAAACTCAGCTTTCTTATATCCCAAATGTATTAATATATTTGAATATATTTCTCATTCAGGACTAAAAGGTCTATAAAATGTAAATTATTTAGTACAATTAAATATTTCTAATAGAGCTTCAGAGGTTAAATTTTATGAATGTTGCCGATAAGGTTATTAAATCCGCGTTTGAATCAGATGAGGTATTTCAAAAAACGTTTTCGACTGTAATCAAAGAGGATCTAAATCTTACTGCCGTGGATTTTGCCAAAAAAGCAAATATTCCTCCAAGTACGCTCTATAAGATCCTATCAGGAAATCGAGACCCAAATATTAAAACTCTCCGCCAGATTGTAAAGACGATCCGCGAGATTAAAGAATCAGATAGTGGGGAGTTTATTGCAGTAATTGCAGCTCGTTCGGTACTTGATAACATTATAGAAACCAAAAGAAAGATAGCTGGCAGGCTGGTGACAATAAGAGAATACTCAGCAACCTCAATGGAAGAAGCTATTATAGCAGCAGTTAATGCCGAAAGAGATGGAGCTAAGGCTCTGGTTTGCGCCCCTATCGTGAGCCCGACTGTGGAAAAAATCCTGAACATTCCTGTAACAACAATTATCCCTAAAAATAGCCTCACAGATGCGATTGAAAGGGCACTTAAAAAGATGGAATAAAAATTTAAAGAAAAGTAGTAATCATAAAATAGGCAGTGTAACAATATTTTTGTAAATTCTAAGTTACGATACTATAACTTAGAAGATACGATACAGAGGTTTTGTGGTAAAACATATAAGTATTCCATGAGTATCCAATGAGTGATAAAATACGAACGTTCTATGCAGAAACATTCGTATTTTCAATATTGTTTAATGATGCCACTTGTCATTTTTTCTATTAATATAACTTCTCGGAAATTTTTAGAAAATGGGAATGGTCCCACTTTATCATTCTACGTTATAATACATCGACGTTATAATACCTCAAAAATTTTTCTACCGATGCGGACGATGCTTGCGCCTTCTTCTATTGCGATTTGATAATCGTCTGTCATTCCCATTGAGAGATATCGAAGATGTTTTTTTAAATGCTTCTCTGCTTTTTCCTTTAAATCTTTCAATTCTTTGAAATATTTTCTTGAATCTTCGGGATTTTCGCTTTCTGGTGGGATTGTCATCAGGCCTTCAAGACTTAAGTATTCGAGTGTTGATATTTGATCCAGGAACTTAAAAAGTTCATTGGGCTCTAATCCAGTGTGTTTTTTTTCGTCTGTCTTTACTTGTATGAGAATTTTCTGGATTATTTTTTTTTCTTTTGCTGCATTGTTTATCTTTTCTGCAAGCTCGAATGAGTCAACACTTTCTATCAAGTAGGGGTTTAGATCTACTACTTTTTTAGCCTTGTTTAACTGAAGCGTGCCGATGAAGTGGGTTTTTATATCAGGTGGAAAATCTGGGGCCAGATCTCTCATCTGCTGGTAATGGTTAAAGCCGATATCTGTAACACCTGCTTGTATGGCTTCGTCTATTTGTTTTTTTGAAGCATATTTTACTGCAGCAACAAGTATAACTTCAGGTGGTATCTTTTTTAGAAGTTTTTTTGCATTGTCTTTGATCATATGTTATACTTCATTTGATTATAGTTCTGATTAGTATATTAAATGCAGAGATTTCCAGTATTTTGTCACTTTTAAAATGAGCGCTTCTAATCCAAAGCAGTCATGTAATATCTTTTTTATGGCTGCAATTTATTGCATTATTCTTAGCTTAATTTTCTTGATTTAAAACGAAGTTTGTGAAAAGACCTTTTTGGTAAAATCTGTGTTTTTTTATAATTTCTCGTGTGTAGATGTCTATATAAAATGCCGAAACAGCTTGAACAAATAATTATCACATAACACTTAAAACTAGTTTTAATACAGTTCAAATAAATGAAAACTAAAAGGGTAGTTTTGTACAAGCAGAAATAAAATAGGGCCCGCGTTTAATAGACGCGGGGATTTAATAATTTTTTTAAGGTATATTTTCTTCTATTTTGCTTTTCTTTTTTAGGTTTTAATTTCCCTGATTATTTTTTCGGATTTATAGAGTCAGTAATTCCTTTCAGTTTTTCTTGCAGAACTTCCATATTTCCGCCTTTTGTGAAGAAATATCCAATTCCTCCGAGTACCAGTAGGGCAAAAGCTCCAATTACATACAGTAACATAGAAGACTTTTCTTTAACTGTATAGGTCGCAGTCTGGTCTCCTAATTCTACATTGTATGTGCCTGGCACCTCTTCTTTATGCTTAAAGCTTACAGAAGTATTCTGGCCAACGTCAAGGGAAAGGTTCTGGGAATCTACCACAGTTCCATTGACTTTAAGTTCTGCGCTGTAATTTCCTGCAGCGTTGCCTGTATTTTCTATATTGGCTTTAATTGTAGCCTCGTCTCCTGCACTAACCTGCAGGGGATCGATCACAAGATTGGAAACCACAAAGATTGCTTCAAAGTCCTTTATTTCAATACTTGCAGTCTCATTTGCAAAGCCTTCTTTGGCAACACTAAGTTCGAATGTGCCAGTCTTATTGGCTGGGTATGTAAACTTTCCATCAGACCCGGTTTCTCCCAAAGTTTGTCCATCTGATGTGATATTCGCACCTTCAATAGGGTTTCCACCGATCTTTTTCAGGGCTTCTATGGTAATCGTGTCCCCTACATAGACTTTTTCAGGCGAGATATTAAGGTTCATTCTTTCCTTTTCAGGCACAACATTGACATTTTTATTTGCAGATGAATAGTCCTGTTTTTGTGCAGTTATCTTAAGGGGCCCTATATCTTTTGCCGTATATTCAACAGTCCCGTTTGCATTGGTTTTACCTGCTTCGGTATCATTAACGGTGACAGAGGCTCCTTCTACTGGTTTTTCTGCAGCAGTTACTCCAATGGCAAATGTTTCACCTACGATAATCTCGTCAGGCACATTGATCTTTAGCTGGTCGCTGGCATTACTTTCGCCGCCTTCAACTTGCACAAACGGATAGAATCTCAGAGTACCTGAATCAGCAGTCTTAAAGCTGATATTGCCCATAATATCAATAGTTTCGTCCTGTCCAAGCCCTATATCATCATCATTTTTCATTGTGATGCCGTTTTCAGAGACGCTGCTAATTTCCATTTCTCCAAAGCTGTCCCCATTGTTGATCTTGACGTATTGGTCTGAAATCTGGAAAATGCCCTGTACAAAAACAGCCGAGGTTTCAGTACCTGAGAAGACCGTGCCAAAATGGACTATAATCATGGGTATATTTTCAGCTTCTCCAAGGTCGGTTTTGTAAATATAATCCTGGCCAGAGGAAAGGAAAGCTTCGTCCACAACACTTCCATCTTTTTCAAGCTGGACCCAGACAGTTTCTCCATTGACATCTACTTCTACAACATTGAGAGAATATCCATCTTTAAGAATAAGAGCAGAGCCTGAAGACATAGATTCCTTATCATCGGTATCTGTGAGGACCTTTGAAAGAATGTTGTCTGAAAGAAGGCTTACATCGTCAAGTTCTCCGTCAACAGCTCCGTCAGGATATCCTGCAAAGTACTTATCTGCCATAAACCCGACAACTGTGAAATTACCCCATTCATTATGCTCAAATTCAACAGGTTGGGGGCTAGACTCATAAACGAGGTCTCCTGAAGGTATACTCTTTCCATCAAAGTTTTCAACTCTCAACTCTTCTGTACCTATTCCTTCATCTATATTGTAATAGAAACCTTCAAAATTATAGGGTGTCCAGTTTGGCTTCTGGTCTCCATCCTCATAGACAGTTCCTCGGAGTTCATATGTGCCTCCATCTGAGGTATCGAGAATTGGGGCAAAACGAAGCTTGCTGTTATCGGCTACCTGGAGCTTTACCTTTCCCATAAGGTCAATTGTCTCTCCTTCATCGAGCCCGATATCGTCCTCATTTTCCATTCTTATTTCATCACTGCTAAGGGACTTTACCTCCATTTCCCCGAACTTATCTCCTTCCTTAAGCTTTACATACTGGTCTGAGATCTGGAAAAGGCCCTGTATAAAAACAGCCGATGTTTCGGTACCTGAAAATACTGTCCCAAAGTGAGCCATAATTATAGGTACATTTTCGGCTTCTCCAAGATTTGTTTCATAAACGTAATCTCCTCCTGAAGAAATAAAGCCGTCATCTACTACTTCTCCATCCTTTTCAAGCTGGATCCAGACTTTTTCCCCATTAACGTCTACTTCATTTATTTTAATGGAATAACCTTCTTCAAGAACAAGGCTGTCCCCAGCATTTGCAGACTTTTTATCGTCTGTATCGATAAGGATTTTTGACAGGATCCCATCAGAAATTGGGCTTATATTGTCCCTTACAGCAGTAGAATTATCATTATAACCGGCAAAATATCTCTCTGCCATGAATCCTATTACCTGGTAAGAACCCCAGTCATTATATTCAAAATCAGTCTCTGTTGGCCTTGTGATATATTTAATGTCTCCAGAATCTATACTTCGGCCTATATTTTCAATGGTCATCTCTTCTGAGGATACGCCTGTATTAAGGTCGTAATAAAAGCCTGAATAGCTCTGTGCATCCCACGTATATTTTTCCGAAGACATATTCTTAGTTTCGTCCCAGATCCTGTTTCCGCTTGTATAGGATGAAGACTGGACGTCTACCTCCCATTCTTTTGTCAGCGATTCATATTGCCCAGTTGGATCATTAATTACAGCCCTAATCCTATACTGGCCTATATCTTTCCCTTCAAAATCATACGAAGCTGAAGGATTATCGTTATCGCTTTCTCTTGATTGGTCATTAGCAAACCATTCAACCTGAATATTCTGGCCGTTTGTGGAACTGATATTAAAGGTTTGGGTCCTTCCCTGATCTAATTGTATTGTCTCTCCTGAGGGATTAATATTGACAGGGATTTTCTCAGTTTCATTTGTTCCTTCTACAGTCCACGTCACGTTATCTCCAGTTGGTTGGACTGTTGCTCTAACCTCGTATTCGCCTTGCTGAAAACTATGACCCAGAATAGAACTATTACTCCCGGCATCATACGATGTTTCTGATACAGAATCTCCATTAACTGACCATTCTACATCATCTTCTATTGATTCATTTGCTTGAATGCTAAAAGTTTGATTTTGGCCGACTATCCCTGTGATAGTCGAATTTCCGGCAGGGATTGTATTTATTATGCTGGGAGCTGCGGTTGCTGCTCCACAAAACAACCCTAAAACCAGAATTGCTGTAAATATCTGTAACCAAGCTTTTTCCATGTTTTATCCTTCTCAGAACTTGTGCATAAATTATATTTATTAGATCATATGTTAAAATTATATATTGTATTGTTTAAAATTATTTGTTTTTATAATGTATGTAGGGGCTTTTTAAATAGAAATATTATTTTCTCTTGAAGATATATGTTTTCAAATAGGGGCGTTATGATTTTAGGATGGCTAAGTTTTTAATAAAAGATTCATAAATATCCTTAAACAATATCTTTGGGTTTCAATTCTCAGATTTTAGCTGTTGGTATCCCTTTTGTTCTATAAAGGTTAATTTTTCTCCAGAAGCTTCGAGCATAATGCCAGCTTCATACTTTGTGCATTCTCCTATAACAGTTAAGTTACATATATTTTGTACTT
>CAZFNE010000105.1:0-10255 GCA_964520335.1 uncultured Methanosarcinales archaeon
GATCTCTCGAAAAATGCAACTGCATGGTACTGGGATTTTGGGGACAAAACCAATTCTACGCAGCAAAACCCTGTGCATACCTACTTTGCAGCAGGAAATTATACTGCAACTCTTAAAGCGATAAACGCTAGCGGCAACGATACGAAAACAAGAGTTATAAATGTAAAAACGCCTCCTCAAAAACCAGTTGCTTCTTTTTCAGCTTCTCCAATTTCAGGAAACGCTCCTTTAAAGGTTTCGTTTAATGATACAAGCACAGGAAACCCGACTTCATGGAGCTGGAATTTTGGAGACAAAAACACTTCAACGACTAAGAATCCTACACATACCTATTCCCAATCTGGAAAGTATACCGTTAGCCTGACAGTAAAGAATTCAATTGGAAATAATACGGCAACAAAATCAGGATACATAAACGTTGCAGTACCTTTAAAGGCTCCTACTGCTAATTTTTCCGCCAGTCCACTTTCAGGAAAAGCACCTTTGAAAGTCAACTTTAAAGATACAAGCACAGGAAGCCCAATTTCCTGGACCTGGAATTTTGGGGATAAATCTACTTCGTCAAGTCATAATCCTTCACATACTTATTCTAAAGCAGGCAAATATACAATCAGCTTAAGTGCAAAAAATTCCGCAGGCAGTAACACTAAATCAGCATCGAATTATATTACCGTGACAGGCAAATAAGCATAAGTGAGGATTATTACTGGACGCCACCGGAAGCAATCCGCTAAAACTAGAATGAAATCAGGGTAAAATAATTAAAAACAGGCAAAAAAGCCTAAAAAGCCTAAAAAAGGCTAATTATAGATAAAAAAGAAAGCAATAGATTGGGGTTTTACTGAGGTAATTAATTGGTAATTAACTGAGATAATTTGAATGCTCAAAGTTAAAAGCCTTATAACTCGAAAACCTGCCCGTCATATCCTAAAGGCCACACTAAGGATGCAATATTATGAGGCGGGAAAAGATGGCTGAGGTGAGTCAGGACAACTTCTTTTGCGTTAAGTTTTTTTGCAAGAGTCATAGCCTCTTCGGAATTCATATGTTTTTTAATGTGAATATGGGGAGGGACAATTCCATCCGCGATTAGCAAATCCGGGTTTTTCATCAGCTCCAGGCTAGCCTCGGGAATTTCTGAATTAGTGTCTCCGGTAACTACTACTTTTTTCTTCCAATCCTGAATTACAACGCCTGTAGGAATTTCTATAGGAGGATGATTAACCTCAAAAAGGGTAAACTCAAGCCCTATAAGTTTAAAGGGTTCGTAGAGCTTTACATAATGGTATCTTGGTTTGAGAAAAGAGACGTACTGGTCTATGTAGTTAATAGTTTCCAGAATTCCATAAACATCGACTTTGTTTTGGACCCTGTAGAATTCTCCGAACCCTGAGTAGTGGTCATAGTGGCCATGAGTCCAGATTACTGCATCTATGTGCGAAAGATTTTGCCTGAGAAACTGCTGCCTGAGGTCAGGGCTTGTATCGATAAGGATTTTTCCGCTCTCGGATTCCACGAGAATTGAAGATCTGAAGCGCTGACTTTTTCCACCGTGCTTTGCATCCTGACATGCCGGGCATTTGCATCCTATTTTCGGAGTTCCTACAGCATCTCCTGTCCCGAGCAGTGTTATTCTCATGCGTATTTCTTCCTTGCTTCTTCCTTATTTCTTCTTTTCGTACTCTTCCGACTTGAGCCCGGCTCTCTCATCAAAAGATTTCACGGCTTCCAGTAAGTCCTCTTGATGGAGTACCTTTCGTTCCTCCAGGAGAGCGCTCAGGACAGCTTCTCGTATAACCATGCGCAGGTCAGAGCCCGAATACCCTTCGGTCAGGGTTGCAATTTCTGCGGTGTCATAATCCCCTTCAATGTGTTTTGTTACAATATCCAGGATATCTTTTCGCATTTCAACATCCGGAAGAGGGAAATGGACTATTTCGTCAAAACGTCTCCAGGCTGCGCTGTCAAGCATTCTTGGATGGTTGGTTGCGGCAATTAAAAGGACCCCATGCTCTACAAGGCTTATTTCGTCAATAGCTTTGAGGAGAGTGTTAACTGCCCTTTTGATTGCAGCGTTTTCGTCAGAGGTTCTTGCTTTTGCTACGAAGTCCAGCTCGTCTATGAAAAGGATGCATGGGTTCAGTTTCTTTGCAAGCAGAAAAACCCTGTCGATGTTTTTTGCAGTTTCCCCAAGATACTGGTCTGTGATCATTGAGAGCTTGACTTCAACAAAGGGGATGGATAACTGCTCTGAAAGGGCACGCGCAACTGAAGTCTTTCCAGTTCCTGGAGGGCCGACAAAAAGCAATTTTCCGATATCATGCAGGCCGATTTCCCGGAGGTATTCCCTGTGCTGGATTGCCTTCATGATTTTTTCGACTTCACTTTCCTGTTCCTCGGTAAGCACAAGATCCTTTACTTTTTGTTTTACGTCCTCGGGAGCAATTATGACTACAAGTTTGAGCATTTCCTCGCTTTTGTCCTCTTTTTTGATTTCTGAGATGAGAGACTCAATCCATTCTCTGTCAACCTCTTTGGGCCTTACTTTTGATTTTGCAAGCGCATAGTTTGCGGCCTCGGTTTTTCTGATTTCCCCGAAATAGTAGGCCAGAACAGGATTATTTTCAATTCTTTCCTGAGAGCCTTCCTGTTTCTCAAACCATTCTGCAGCTAGTTCAAAAGCGCTCAGACGAAGCTCAAAATGAGATTTATCAGCGACTATGAAAGGAACGTTTTTTACGGTTTTCTCTATATCTTTTATCCCGTACATTTTTTCAAGCCGAATAAATGTAGCAGTCATGGGCCTGGGGACCGTTTTTTCTGTGCTACTCCAGTAGTTTTTCCGGATATTTTTAGGAACGTCGTTTACATCCAGATCAGGGTAGCGATTATAGATTTCTGCCGTCAGCAGTAGTTCTACAATGTCTGTTATAATACCTGACATGTTTTTTACCTGTTGCATGCATAGGTTGATTGTTAATTTGTTACTGATTGCTAATTATTGATTATTGGTTGCTGATTTTTATTGTCGATTCTTATTGTTGATTACTGATGGATGATTGATTACTGATTATTGGAGATAGGCATTCAAATTGGGAAATTTCTAAATCTGGTTTTGGATTGCAAACCAAGTAATTGCTTTTCTTCAATGATAAAATTTGCTGAGCAGCTGACCATGAAGCTTAAAGTTGAAAAAGACCCGAGATGATAACTTTATCTAGCAGGAAGCATTATCATCTAGTCTATCTTCTCAGGAAATTCTCGGGAAATTGAGATAAAATTCCTGAAAACCCCTTATCAGCTCTGGAAACTCATTAAATTTCAGAGGAGAAATTAGGCTCTGAGAACAAACGGATTATCTGGACCAGATTTTTCAGTAAGTACTTGGATCTTGAAGAAAAATCGGAAGATTAGTCTTTATTTCCGAAATGTATAATGAAACATTAATGAAACACATAATGAAGTACATATTATAATTAAAACTTCTGCATTATCAGAACTCCTATATATAAACTAGCATTTCAAATATTTGTATTCAATAACTATCCCTAGAGGACAATTGCATGGTAAGAGAACAGCTCTATTCAGGGAAAGCAAAAACGATCTATAAGACCGACGATCCCAACACGCTTATTGCTGAATTCCGAAACAGTCTGACAGCATTTAACGGAGAAAAGAAAGGGGAAATGGACAAGAAAGGGTACTACAACGCCCAGATCTCAAAAAAGCTTTTCGAAATGCTTGAAGCCGAGGGCATAAAAACCCATTTCGTAAAAATGATTTCAGACATAGATATGCTTGTAAAGAAAGTCGATATCATAAAAATTGAAGTCATTGTCAGGAACATTGCCGCAGGCTCAATTACAAAGCGGTACCCGATTAAAGAAGGTACTTTATTCAAACCTCCTGTACTCGTTTTTGATTTCAAGAACGACGACTATGGAGACCCGATGCTTAACGATGATATCGCCCTTGCTCTTAACCTGGCAACCGAAGAAGAACTCGCCACGCTGCGAAAACTTGCCCTGAGTATCAACGAACTGCTTGTGCCTTACCTTGACCAGAGAAATATTATCCTTCCCGATTTCAAACTGGAATTTGGAAAAACAGAGGACGGCGAAATTATTCTTGCAGACGAGATTTCCTGTGACACCTGCAGATTCTGGGACAAAAACACAGGTCAATCAATGGATAAAGACGTCTTCAGGTTCGACAAAGGAGATATTTCCAAAGCCTATGAAGATGTCGCCCGCCGCATAGTACCTGAAATCTTTGAATAAATCTGGTACAAACCTTAATGCGTTTAACTCTTCAAATATTACAGATCTTTTCGGATTTATTTATTTGATAAGGCTTTAACGGCCTTATTTCAATATATTTAACTCATTCTAATTTTATTTTATATTTTATTTGTTTCTCGCTTTATATTTGTTAATCTTTATTCTATACCCTCGTTTACGAAGTTTTTTATTCTCCAGATATAAAGTAATCTTTCCACCTCACAAAACTCACTTATCAGTATGATTTGTAAGGCATCATACTATCAACTTCTCAGTATTATGAATACCAAATAAAATTAAGTTATCCTTAGAATTTTTTAAAGTGAGTTTTCAAAATTTTTTACAGGTCTTTAGATTTAACTATATTTTTGTGAACTCAATTTCTAATTTATATAGAAATATTAGAGTTTCCTTTGATAATATCTTAATAAATGAAAAAAACTTAGAAACACAAGCACTTTTCACCTATTTTAGCGATAACGGTAATTATTGTTCCGAGTAGGAGTTTTTCTTTAGTGCGTTACCCAGCCAACTTATTCATTTTATTGTTTTTGTAGATGATTTTTTAGATCCCCCTTATGTCGTAACAAGGGTTTTACCTCATTTTATGGGCTTATATAAGGATAGTAATTACCGAGGTTAGTGCCAACTTTTTGGTTACGATTTACTAACTAAGTTTTAACAATAAATAAAAGGGTTTCAAGAATAAAACGATATTATAGACTCTTTTCCATTAAAATTCCTGCTTCAAATACATAAATTGTTTATATAAGTTGACCATAAATAATTTCATGTTAACCTTAAATAATTCTTTTTTTAGTTTGGATGTATTTGAAAAAACGTACGTCAATTTTGTAATTTTTGGATTCTTAATTGTAATTTGTATTCTTCTCATTAAATTGATTTTCTCCAGAAGGAGAAAATAGAGATTCAAAAAAGGAAAATCATGGATGTTGACTTTATTTTCCTGGGTTTAATGGCTGAAAGCATTGTGCTTTTTAACTTACAGGACTGGATATTGTTATAATCCGAGGGCAGATTACATACAAAATCCACGCAAATAGCCTGCGCATTACCTGCAACTGCAAGCAAAATGCCTGCAAAGTACCTGCATTACACCGGCAGAAAAGAGAAAATGAGTGTTGTAGACAATGTGTTGGAAGCCGCGTATAAAAGCTCAATAAGGCAGTTATACAAGGCTTTAATGTTGGTTCAGGCACAAAATGAAGAACGCCTAGAAGCAATTAGGGGATAATGTAGGCAGAAATTAAGAGTCTTAAAAATGAGATTAAGAAGATTAATGTAGCTCTACAAGAATCCCCAAGTCTATTAGAGCTAATAGAACTGCGGTCGGGCTAAAAACGTTATCCAGAAACTTTACGATAATTATATGTTGCAAATGCAGTTCTTAATTAGTTAAAAGCAATAGCTCCTCCTTCTCTATATGCAGAAAATAGGCCTGACTTCGAGCCAGTTGCTTCTTCCGTCTTTGAGAAGGCAGAAAAACCTGAACAAAAAACTTTCAAGTACTGTAATACCGTATTTACAGCAAAAATCCTAAAATGAGTATTGTTCTCACAAACGCAGACTGCATAATGTAGAAAAATGACAGCGCGTAAAGCCTAAGATAAATCAGGGGTGTTTTGATGACTGGATTGCTTGAAAGATACGTCGAAAATATAAAGACTGATATAAATGTTTCTAAAACAATCGCTCTAATTAATCTAGTTCCGCTAATTGTTTTTTGTTTTGCACTTATTTTCTTTGGGATTATTTTGATGAAAGCAATGTCTAGCGGAACTGAGGTAAGTCATCTTAGTTTTTTAATATCAACTATTGCATTGTTTATATCAATGTTTACAGTAACCTATACTAATATAATAAATGCACATAGGTCCCGCGATGAACTTTCCCGTCGTTTACAAGAAGATGAAATAAGACAAAAATTGGAGCAGCTTAAAAATATTACAGATAGTATAAATTTGTTCCATTTACCCCTATCTGTCCTGCTCACAATTCCAGATCAAGATGTAACTGCTCAAACCAGAGCTCAAAAACTGGCGGAAATAAATTGTAATAAGCATTTAGCTGAACCCCGAGTAAGAGCCATATTTGAGAGTTATATGGAAGGCAAAAAAGAGCCAAAATTATCAGAGTTAGTATATAGAGATATCGAGAACCTGCAAAAACAGTACGCAGAGATAAAAACGTATTTGAAGAAGAATTAGACTATTTTCTGAAACAATGAAACCCCTTTAATGAGAAGAGTGGTTAAATTTGATTTTTTTATTTGATATTCAACTGGGTCAATATTACTTAAATCCCTGTTTTCTATAAATTGAAGGTATTTTCTTAAATCCTGTACAATCATATCTCTTTCATCAGGACTATTCATATTATTTATTTTAATGCACAATGCGTCCATTTCTTTATAAAGGCCGTTTGTTCTGAATAAAACATCATTCTTTGCTGCTTTACTTAAATGTCCAGACCACAAGATATAACAAAAATTACTGTAATCTGGATCTTTATTCCCGTTATCAACTTTAATAAAAAAATTTAAAGCATAACTTATCAGTTCCGTAGTTTGATCTTTTTTGGATTGCTTTTGAAGGACGTTAACTGAAAAGTCAAACAATTCCAATTCTTTGATTGCATTTTTTATAAAGGTTACTGGGTAATCTAATGTGTCAATTCTGTTGTCTTCTACGGGAAACACGCACCTCATTAATAATATAGCACTAAAATAATAGATAAGTCCTAAAAATAATAAGAGAATAGAAGTAATCATTGCCGTCAAAAATAAAAACATAAGGAAATAAGCCAAATCCGAGTTAAACCCCTTTAAATAATTAAGAAGAGTTGTAGATTCCAATACATTGAATCCGGTAATATTTTTCATATAATATGCACTGATTCGAGCACCGAGTAAAAAATATAACAAAGTGATAACTGCCACCCCAGAAAACTTAAATACAAACTTATGTACATCATCCAGGTAATCGGAAATTTTATTAAATAACCTGCAAAAATCATTTAACACAGTTATTGATAGTGATATAAATTTGTAATACCTTACTTTTAAGCCTTTGAAAGTAAGATAATTTATCCACTCATTTTTTAGATTAAACTGGAACCTACCAAAAAATTTAGCTATAATCCATTTGTATATTTTGTAGGAAATAAAAATAATTGCTAAATTCACAAAGAATCTTATTTCTACCATTGGTATAATTTGCTTATAGATAGAACCCAGTATTATTGGCTCAATTATCCATTTATAAAGGAATGTTGGGATGATTATAAACGCTATTATATACGCTATGAATTTTAGAATGATACTACGAGGATTGGGCACACTATAAGGATTGGGCAGGGAATTGTTAATACGTAAGTCTTCCAATTTCTCTCACTGTTATTCAGTGAGAGAGTAACATAAATATATTTTTTGATTTTTTGCTATTTCTTCCAGATTATTTCTTTAAGTTCCGCTGTACTAAGGTTTTAAAGGCTGCTTAGTAGCTTTAGAGCCTATCCAAAAAATCATTATGGCACGCTTTAACGTTCCAAAAGACATAATCGAGAATCCATTCCGATTACGCATACTACCTACCGTGAAAGATACAGTCGGTCACAACACTTTTCGGATAGCCTCTTACAACCAGTTTTTGTAGTAAAAAAATAGTACATAGATTCAATTAGATTTGTGTAGAACATCAAATGTTGCAAATCCTATACCTACAAAAAATCCAATGATTACTCCGTTCTTCAGATCATGCGATAAGTATCCTAATAATGCACTCAAAATAATGATTACAATGAAATGTAAAAATGCTTTTTTTATCTGAGACTTTTCCACGTTCATCACTCTAAAAACTTAAATATTATACTGCTGAGGATAAATTAAATCTTGCTCCAAGTCACTCATTACCACTATTACTTTAAACGGTATCCTCAAGGTTAAAATTATTCCTTCATACAAGGAAATTTTTTGTTTATTCGTGTTTTAATCGTAATCGGTTAAATCTAGCTATTTTTTTGAGCTCATATTTGTTCCAGAAAATATGTAATACTAACCCCCTCCATATGCGAAAATTAATTATCATGAGGCTCATTTTTCATTTTTAAGTAAATTTTTCTCAGTCACAGTCAAATCTACAAAGTTGTTTGTTAATCTCATACGACATATAAACAAAATTGCAAAAGGCTTTATACACAACATTATATAAATAATTAAAATGAAGCCGCGGAATATAACATTTTTAACTTTTTTTATTTTTTTAATTTTATTGATCTCCCTTTCTCTTGGAGGATTCTTGGAGCAAAACTTTGGCCTAAGCGGAGGAAAGGGGTCAGAAAATAACGAAACCGTCGACAATAACAAAAGCTCTCTTAAAAGCGACCTGAAAACAAATGTTGTAAATCATTCTGAATTTGGAACCGTTAATTCAACCCTTTCAGGAAATTTGAATCACACAGGAAACTCTACTGTTGTAGGAAATACAACTCTTTCAGCGAACTCGACTCCCTCAGTAAATTCCACCGTCGCAGGAAATTACAGACGTGACTGAGCTCTTAGTGGTAATTCGAAAATGCCTTATAGTACTGGTGGTTTATGTGGAGTGAATGGGAAAATCCCTAAAAATGCAAATTTGTTTTATAATATTCCTCTGAGTGAATCGGCTCTTACAAAGCTGGAAAATAATGGTTTTGTGGTTAAGAAAATCCTTACAATCCCAGCGAAGAGGATATAACTTCAATGTATTCGGATCTTAAAAAAGACGATATTCCTATTTTTATTACTACTGATTCCGTGTTACATCTCTATCATATTCAATTTGATGAGACTCTTCGCCAGATAGAAGAGGAAGAATTTTATGATACTCTTTGGAATATGGACCTTTCCCTGCTAAATGCCTCTTTAGATAAATACAACAGTACTGCAGGGGAAGAAAGGGAAGCGGCAAGAAGAAATGTTGCCTATTTCGCAGTTGCTTTGAACCTTCTCCAGCCAAAACCAGAGCAGGTGCAATCTGCACAAGAAGAAACAGAAAATTTTTATTATTCTGATGATGAGCCCCTTTTCCCTGCAGGTGCAGAAAATCAGTATCAATTTGAAATTCCGGAATTTGTAAAACCGGAGGTTGAAGCTGAACTTGCTCTGATAGAAGCCCATGATGGATTTGAGTTTTCTCCGATTTTTAGGTATGAAGAAGATTACTCCCAGTATGTGCCAAGAGGCCATTATACTCATTCTGAGAAGCTGCAAAATTATTTCACGGCTTTCATGTGGCACGGTCGGATGAGTATGCTTCTTAAGGATAAACTGATTGAATCCGAAGATCCTGCAAAAGATGCTCGGATCCAGACTATACAGGCCAGCTTGATTTCTTCTGAACTCCAGAGCAAACCTGAGCTTCTTAAAAGCTGGGCTCGAATTTACAATGTTACTGCTTTTTATGTAGGTTTTTCCGATGACCTTGGGCCCTATGAATACATGAAAGCTATGGACGCGGTATTTGGTAACGGGACCAGGGATTTAAATGAGGCAACAATTAAGGAGCTAAAAACAAAACTCGCTGAATTTGAGGGCCCTAAAATCTATGGAGGTACCGGAAACTGTGTTTTAGAACCGCCTTTTACTCCAGAGCAAGCTGACCAATGTCTTGAAAATACAAGTGGTTTCAGATTCATGGGACAGCGCTTTATTCCTGATTCTTATATTTTCTCAAACTTAGTCGGAGCATATACGGGAAAATATGTAGGGGAAAAGGAGACCCCATTTACACTGGTGATTTCACAAGCAGGACCTATCCGTGGCTTCCCACGCGGCCTTGATACTATGGCTTTTCTTGGTTCGAAAAGGGCTGTTTACTGGCTTGATGAATTAAACGATTCCAGCTACGAAAACTACAGTGTTCAATATGGAAAAATAGAATATGAATTTTCGAACTTAAGTGAAGCTGACTGGAACA
>CAZFNE010000106.1:0-5547 GCA_964520335.1 uncultured Methanosarcinales archaeon
TTACAACAACTGGAGTCTTCGAAAATAAGGTATATCCTGCCTGTAAGGTTTTACTTCCATTTATGAAAATTTTTCCTACAAAATCAGCAGCCCAGCCTGTTCCAGCTTTAAGCAGAAAATTTCCATCAGGCTGAAGTTCAAGAATTTTAGTGTATTCAATGTTCAGGGTTTTTGCAAGCATTTTTACACTTTCATTCGTAAAAGCCTGAAGGTTTTCACATCTGAAGGCCAGGGTTGCTATTTCCCGTAAGTATCGTGCTGTTTCTCTTTAACCCTGAGCTTTGCCTGCAATTTTCTCTGGCTGGTTGTATCAAACCAGGTAGTTATCACCTGTTTTGTTTCAGGGAGCGGTAAGTAGGTGACAAGAAAGCTTTTTCCCTGATTTTTATTTCAATCTTTTCGGGAGAATTTCCGGAAAGCACTCTTTTTACAGCATTCCTGACGGCTTCAGGTGCTCTCTCCCCTCTTTCAATACCCCATTCCTGCAATAAAATCAAAGCTGCCCTGTTAGCCCAGTTTACTTCCCCATCATTATTTATTTGTATTACAGGATCAGGATTTTGGATTAGAAATTTTTCCACAATAATTCTCTTTTTTGTCCTGAAGCTTAGTTTTAAGCCGTATCTCCTGGAGATAAATATTATATCAGGATTTAATGATTCAACCAGGTTAATTCAAGGCTGCAGGATTCGTCCAGTTTTTAAAATCTTTAAATATAAATTTGTAATGTATTACTAACCAGACTCTTTTTTCCTGGTTCTTTTATGTTATATTTTCGCTTTAATATTAATTTTTGGAAATTTGCCTGCTTTTTATAATTCCAGAGAGTTATTAAATTCAGTAACTAAATAGGAATCTTGGCTAATAATAATTCTATATATAATATTAGGAAAATCTCTATATATCTTAAAGATAACTATAGTATGTCGAAGAGAAAAAGCATGAAATATAGAAAACATGAAAAACAAACAGAAATCAAAGAGGTGAAAAACAAATGGAAAAACTGAGGAATTTGATCCTTGAAAACGTAGCGATATTTAATTCTGCGTTTCCAAACAAGTTCTGTCACAGTCCGGACGTCATTTCTGCAATCTCCCATGACTACCAGTTTACTTACAGACAGGTAGAAAATGAGATCGAAAAGATGGTCCATGAAGGTGTTCTCGATTCAGGCCTTTCAGACTGTTACGAAATAAAGATCTTATAATAACTATTGACTTATAAGATAAAATCCAAAGAAAATCCATTAGGGAGCTTTTCTTTGAAAGGATGTAAACGCTTTCCAGAAAAATATAAAAATCAAATCTGGAATAATGATTAATAAAGAATAAAGATTAATAAAATGTTAGACATAAAATTAAAGACTAAGGTTCCTGAGAACCGGTCTTAGCAGGATAAAGAAATAGAGAAGAAATTTCCCTTATGACAACATCAGACAAAACCAAATAATATTTGATTGTAATGATGATAATTATAGTAAAAATTATAATTATGAGAAGGAAATTTCGCTAGCAAGGATTGCAATTAAGTTCTTTTTCCTTTAAAATATTTTACTTTTAAATGACATTTAAATGACTTTTGAATTACTTTTGAATTAAGTCTAAAAGTAGACATCTTGTGTTGCTGCCCTTTTTCTTATAATATCTCTTAGCATGTTCTACGAGTAGGGCATGGTATTCCTGATATATTTTAAAATCCAGAGGCAGATTTTCTTCGAAGAGCTTTTTTATTTCCTCGTAACTTGCTTTTTCTCCAATAAAACCAAGGTTTGTTACTATTCTTCTTGTATAGGCATCAACAACAAAAGAGGGCTGCTTAAAAGCATAAAGCAGGATCGAATCCGCAGTTTCCGGGCCCACGCCTTTTAAAGAAAGAAGCTCTTCCCTGGTCGGAATTCTATCTTTTAATTCGATAAACCAGTTTGCAAGTGTAACCAGACGTGTTGCTTTCTGATTGTAATATCCGGCGGGTCTGATAGCTTCTTTTAATATCTCGGAGGGGATAGAAAGAATTCCTTCAGGAGAAAGGGCCTGGATTTGTTTCAAATTGAGGAGGGCTTTTTCTACCTGTTTCCAGTTTGTATTTTGTGTCAGGATAGCTCCACATATTATTTCGAATCCCTGGGCCCCTGTCCGGGGGTAAGTATAATCTGAGAGATGATACCCCTGTAGAGAGCCTGTTTTTGCAGGAATTTTTTCTTTTGTTTCATAGAGGTCAGTTAAAGGCCACCAGCCCTGGGGGCCGTATAAATCAAATAAACAGGCATAGATATTTTCGATTAAAGAGTTATCAGCTTTTATTTTAGAATTTTCTGTTTGCATGCCTTTTTTCATTCCAACGTTCATTTCACCGTTTTTATAAGCTTTATCTTGAGGGTTGGTAAATCCCACTTTTTTACTCGTGCCTTTTTCTTATTATATTAATTTGCTCATATTATTTTATTCATATCGCAAGGCATCCACAGGCCTTAATTCAGAGGCATTTTTCGCAGGCACAAGCCCTGCAATCAGGCCTACTATTATTGAAACGAGGGTTGCAACTATTGTCCCTTTCAGGCTTAAGGCAAATTCGAATGGGGCATTCATTTTTATCGAAATAAATAATAAGATTGCCTGGACTGCGGCTGTACCGAGCAGAATTCCGATAATCCCTCCTACTAGGCTGATCATTGCAGCGTTGCAGAGAAAAATAAGCATAATATCCCTGTTTTTGGCTCCTATGGCTTTCATAATCCCGATTTCTTTAGTTTTTTCGAGAACAGAGGTAAACATTGTGTTTGCAATCCCCGTAGAGCCTACAAGCAGGGAAATCCCTGCAATAAAGGCAAGAAAAGCAGTAAGACCGTTGATAAGTTGTCTTGTGCTTTCAATTGCCTCTTTAGGGGAATTTACGTAAAAATCCTGGGTATCCGCAGTTACCCTTCTCGAAAGCCTTAACTTGCGCTCAATTTCCTTCATAGTCGCATCGTAATCTGCCCCTTTATCAAGCTTTATCTCAATGCTGTCATAGATTTCTTTTTCCAGCTCGGGTTCAATGTCGACTCCTGATGAAGATGGTAAAGTGTACATCTCCTGGTAAGGCATATAGACTCCGCTTTCAAAAAACCCGCCGAACCCTGCAAGCAGCCCTGAATTTTTCGCAAGAATGCCGACTACACGGTAAGACTTGCCATTAAGCAGAATCATCTGGTTAAGCCTTATTTCTCGCTCGAATGTCCCATTTGAAAGCTCTTTTGAAACTATTATAACTGCCCTGTCCCCAGGTTGGAGCATTCTCCCCTGTTCCAGTTTCTTTTTCGTAATTTCAGGCCAGACTTTAGGATCAACTCCTTTTATCCAGACAGAGGTTGATTCGCTTCCAAATTTCATTTCTGCGTCTTTTTCAACATTGACATTAATATACTCAATACCTGGAATACTTAAAAGAGTAAAGACGTCCATTTTTGTAAGCTGAGCCTGTGGCATAGGTTCGTAATCTGTTGAAATCAAAGCCCCGTCTGCGGATACTGCGGACTCTGCTGAAGTCCCTGAATCCGATCCTGAATCTGATCCTGAAACCTCCCCTGTACCGCTGTTTTCGATGCTTTCCGAGCTTTCTGTTTTTATTTCCCCCGAACTATCCGAACTGCTGCTACTGCTTCCGGTATCTTCTACAACTTCTTCTGAGGCTACCTGGTAAGGAGTTGAAGCTACAATTGTAATGGTATCAGCTCCAAGCCCTTCAAGCGTCTCAGTTACCTGTTCCTGGAAGTACTCTCCTGTTGTAATAATTGCCATTACCGAGGCAATCCCTATAATTATGCCTATAATGGTCAGCCAGCTTCTCAGTTTGTTGGCTTTGACCATATTAAAGGCGATTTTTAAGATTTTTGCCAGTTTCATGGACTACAGACCCGGGGGAAAATTTATTCACCTATTTTCCTGTCTTCAAAGGAAGCTTCAGGGTATTCCTGCTCTTCGGAATCTCTTGACTTTGTTTTCTGATACTTCTTATACACAAAAAAGACTACAATTCCTGCAAGGATAAGAATCGCAAGTATGGAAAATCCGCTGGATTCTTTATTTTCCTCAGGGATACTGATGTCAGTTTCATTCCCTGGAGACGCATAAAGAGAAAAGGTTTTTTCCTGAAGCTGCCTCACTCCGTCACTTGAGGTGTAGCTGATTTCAAACCTGATAGGCAAGTCTTCCCCAATTGCTGCAGGTTCAAGGTTGAATTCTGCAATCGTGTAATCTCCCTTCTGCAGGTTTCCAAGGATTACCGAATTGCTCCCATCGGTTACTGTCCAGTTTGCCTGTACAGGTACCGACACTTTAACCGAGTTTGCTCCGTTATTCCCTATATTTGAAATGGAAAAGGTATAAGCTCCTGTAGGGCTTTTTTCCATAAAAGCGATGTCGAAATCCGTAATGCCCCCTATATAAATTCCAGCCTTGCTCTTGATTTCCTTTCGCTTCTGGTTTTCTACAGTTCCTGCCTCGGTAATTGTTTTCAATTCTTCGATATCATCGTATGTAAGCAGCATATCTACTTTGTAAAGCCCGGGTTTTGTGTTTACATTGGTCAGAACCTCAAAACTGACATTTGCAGTTTGTCCCGTATCAATCAGGGTTATGTGTTTTACATTGCTTGAGCCTACAGGCAGGATAACGTCGTTTGCACAGTCCCAGGAAAACATTGCATTTTTAAGAGGGGAATTTCCAACGTTCTTTATTCCAAAGGTCAAATTGGTTTTTTCCCCGGGCACCAGTTTTTCAATGCTTATATGCTCAATTTCGGCATTTGACTCGCTGTCGATATCTATTGCAACCTCACGAGTAAGGGAAGCTTTCTCTCCAGCCCCTGTTGTATAAAGGTGGACTTTCAGAGGATACTGGCCTTTTTTAACGTCATTTTCAATTCCAAGCTTAAATTTCACAACCTTCCTGCGTTCAGATTCCGAGCGTTTTCCAAGGGTTCCAATATTGCTTACGATTTTTTCTCCGCTGAGACTCTTAAAAGGATATTCAGGTTTAACTTCCAGAACACAATTTTCCAGGTCTTCATAGCCTGTATTTTCAACTGCAAGCCGGATTTCGAGGATATCTCCGGGCTTCACAGGGTCAGGGTCCTGGTTGAGCAGGTCAACACTCAGCCCTTTATCAAGGCTTACCGTATTTCCGAGACTCGTCCCTGAGGTACTTCCTGTACCTGTTCCGGAATTATCAAGGTCCGAATCGTCGTTCCCCGAATCAATATCAGAACTGTTTGTTTCGGCAAGTGCAGGTATGCTGCATAAAGCCAAGCTTAACAGGATTATGCAAATAAAAGTGGTAATTTGTTTAAGGCCCATTTTTGGTTTCCTCAATTGTTTGATTCTGAATTCTTTCATTTTGAATTCTTTCCGCCTTTTAGGTCCACAGCTTCATTTTATTATTAAACTCAATTTAACTTTTTATCTTTGTATTTTTTATAAAAATTTTTATAAAATTAATTATATGCTTAAGTAGGAGGTTTTCAGTTCTCTTGCCTCATTTTGAGATTTGGAAAAGGGGTAGGATTAGGGGT
>CAZFNE010000106.1:5647-10249 GCA_964520335.1 uncultured Methanosarcinales archaeon
GGATTAGGGGTAGGATCAGATGTAAAATCCAGATCAATCTGTTCAGGGTTTGCTTCGTCTTCAACCATTTCCCCATCCTTTAAATGAATGTGGCGGCTCGCATACTTTGCAAGCTGCAGGTCATGGGTAACCATGACTACTGTTTTGCCCTTTTCTTTCCAGAGCCTGTAAAGGATTTCAATCACTTCCCTGCCTGTTACACTATCAAGGGCGCCTGTTGGCTCGTCTGCAAGGATTATTTCAGGATCGCAGGCAAGAGATCTCGCAATTGAAACTCTTTGCTGCTGGCCGCCTGAAAGTTGGGAAGGTTTATTCTGCATTTTGTCGGAAAGCCCGACAAGGGCTAAAAGTTCTTTTGCTCTTTTTTTCGCGAGCCTGTCTTCAATTTCCTGAATTTCCAGGGGCAAAAGCACATTTTCAAGGGCATTCATGCCTGGAATCAAATTATACTGCTGGAAAACAAAACCTATTGTCCTGCCCCTCAGCGCTGCCAGGTCAGATTCTTCGAGAAGAGAAATATTTCTGCCTTTCAGGAAGATTTTTCCTTTTGAAGGCAGGTCAAGGCAGCCTACGAGATTCATCATTGTGGATTTCCCGCTTCCTGAAGGCCCGATTATGGCAACGAACTCGCCTTTGCCAAGTTTTACACTGATATTTTTCAGGGCATTTACCTGGAATTCCCCCATCTCATAGGTCTTCCAGACATCCTGAAAAATAATTAGCTTATTCTCCATATTTTCTCCAAGTGTCTTTCAAAGAAAGATCTTTAATAGTTAAAAAGTTTATTAATTTCTCTTTCTCTCGTTCTGTAAAAATCCCACTTACTAGAATTTTCATTTACCAGAATTCTAATTTATCAGAATAATTAATCCAGATCCGAGGCTTCGAAAATGAAAAGCTCATCAATAGTTGTATCAAGACACCTGGCTATTTTATATGCGAGTTTAAGGGATGGATTATATTTGCCCTTTTCAAGAAAAACAATAGTCTCCCTTCTTGCTCCGACCAGATTTGCAAGGGCTTCCTGAGTAAGGTCATGCCTGGCCCGGAATTCCTTTATCCTTGTTTTCAAAACATAGCCTCCTGAAACCCTATTACGTTTTATAGATGCTTCTTTACTCAATATCTCCTTTCAGTAAAAAATACCACTTGAAAATGTTTGCAGAAACTATCATAAAGAAAAGCAGGATTCCAAGCACTTCTTCAGCAGTCAGGTTTATCAGTCTCAGGTATTGCCCCATAGTAAGCCCTGTAATTACTACAAGCGTAACTAACCAGGAATAAGTAATCCCATATGCTGACATTTTTTTTGTTCTTTCATCCCTGTCAGGCAAATCCCCTTTCTTGAAAAGGCTAAAAACAATAATGACAAAGAAAATCAGGCCTGCATTAAAGAAAATAATAGGCATTATACTCTTATTTCCATAAAACGCTGCCAGCAATACGCCTGCAAATGTAATAAGCAGAATTATACCCGCAAGAACAAGCTTATGCGTATTTCTTTTTTCCATCCTCTACACCTTTCATGTTTATTATCTTTAACATAATATTATTTATTTCCAACATTAAGTTAGATATAATTAACATTACTTGGTATTTTAAGATTTTGACTGAAAAAGGTTTTTTGTTAATTCCTATTATCCAAAAATTCGAAGCAGATTCGAGTTTGATTCGAATTCGAAAGTGAACAAAAGAATGCAAAAGAAAAAGGAATGAAAGAAAACAAAAAGTTTGAAAAAATGTAGGAATTTATCAATTCTTTACAAAAGTCCCATTCCTGTATTCTTCAAAAGCTGTTTTCAGTTCTTCCTGCGTATTCATAACAATTGGGCCATACCAGGCAACAGGCTCTCCTATAGGCTTTCCGGAAACAAAAAGGAATCTTACTCCTTTTTCCCCCGCTTTAACTTCTATAAAATTTCCATCTCCATAAATCACCAGATTTCCGGGCCCAATAAGGCAGTCTTCTGAAAGCTCAAGATACCGCTCCCCTTCGGTTTCATAAGCACAGGCCTCTGTCCCTTCGTCAAAATAACCTTTGCCTTCGATTACATATGCGAAAGCTGTATGTCCTGGAATTGTTCTATGGGAAAAACTTTCATCCGGAGGCACTATGACATCCAGATATTCGGGATTTGTTATTATTTCTTTTACAGGCCCTTCGACTCCTTTTACATCCCCACAGATAATCCTGACCCTGAGCCCTTTTCCCATAAGCAGTTCCGGAACCTGCTTGCTTTTAATTTCCTGATAGCGAGGTTTCATCATTTTGTGTGAAGCCGGAAGATTTGCCCAGAGCTGAAAGCCCCACAACTGCCCCTTTTCATCTCCTTCCGGCATCTCCTGATGGATAATCCCGCTTCCTGCAGTCATCCACTGCACATCCCCAGGTTTTATCAGGCCTTTGTTTCCCAGGCTGTCCTGGTGGCTTACTTCTCCCTCAAGCACGTATGTAATGGTTTCTATTCCTCTGTGCGGATGCCAGGGAAAACCTGCCTTGTAATCCTGCGGGTTTCCGGAATGGAATTCGTCCAGAAGTAAAAATGGATCAAGTTCAGGCACCTGGTTAAACCCAAAGGCCCGCTTAAGATGCACTCCTGCTCCTTCAACTGTCGGCATACTCTTTATTATCTTTCTTATTTTTCTTGGATTACCCAACTAAACACTCCCTCTTTGCCTTCCTATTTAGGATTATATTAAAATATTATTTAAATTTATAGAATTCGAATTGCTCTTGAGTTACCTTTATAAAACAAGTCAAAATTATATCAAAGTCTTATTTCTTGAACAGTTAGACAATGATGATAAGACCGCATGCAAGTCTGGATTTTGAGACATATCTAGGTCTTGATTCTAAGTTCTTGATTTTCCCCATGTACTATTATCACTGTTTTTATATTTTGTTCTTTTGGTGGTTAATTCAAAATTTTTATAGATTCCTGGAGTTCTTAATGTATGCCTTTTCAAAATCTTTTCAAAACCAGTTAAAAAATCAATTTAAAATATTTTTGAATTTCGCGCATAATTTCAACCAAAATTGATAGCTATTTAAGGAATGCGCATTTTACTTTTTATGAGATCAAATCCAAAATTTCTGAATCTGAACCTGTATGCTCATTTGGATTAATGAAGTGGGTTAATAGTCTTATTAAACCTGAAATAAACCTTATCGGTTTTTATGAGTTTTAAGAACAAATCTTATGATGAATCTGAAACCCTAGTTATGGAGCCTGAAAAGAATGACCCTTGTTGTTGCTTTTATTGGAAAAAATGGTGCAGTAATGGCAGGAGATATGCGAGAAATTACTTTCGAAGGGGAAAAATCAGATAGAGAAAAACTCGAAAAAGACCTATACGCCGGAAATGTAGTAACTGACGATGAACTTATGCAAAGAGCAAAAGAATTCGGAGTCAGGATAAAAGTTGCAGATAACAAAAACAAAATTTCGGAAAAAGCAGGGGTCCTGGTAGGAGAAGTCTCTTCCAGAGAAGCTGGGATCACCAGAAAAAGAAGATTATATGCCTCGGCAGGAAATTATGCAATTGCAGAACTCGTGGATACACAACTAACGTTAACCTCCCATGCAAAAGGGAGCACTTTTATTGCTTTTGGCAATGAATTCACAAAGCAGGTAGCCAACAAGTGTTTCCAGGAAAACTGGACAAAAAAAAGCAGTTTCCAGGACGCAGTGAAAATCCTTATGTTCTGTATGGAAACTGCTTCCCGAAAGAGCGCTTCAGTCAGTAAGCAATATGCTTTGATTCAGACCGTTTCAAATATTGATGTTTTAAAAACTTTCGAGAAGGACCGATCGGGCTGAAAAAAGAGAAAAAGTCAGCTTTATATTTTTTAGCTCTTATAATTCAACAATTAATAGGCTCTTCGCTGTTTCGAGTGGGTAACTTATGTTCATTTCCTAAATATTGAAGTAATATGCCCAAAATTTAGAATCATTTGTTATCGAAAATCAGATTCAAGCTCAATGTTTTTCATTTCAATCGGGCAACTGTGTAACTAATGAATTATTTTCAACCCATACAAAACAGCGAAGAGCCAATTAATATAACATAGTATTTTTAAAGAAATGTTCCCGACACAATTTATCAATTATTGTTTATTTATCCTCTATTTTTTACTCAGGCATTAACCTAACAGATAACTTAATAAAATATTTATACGCAATTCTATCTATTTCAAAGAGTTATGCTGTTATATTAAATGGAGTAGTTAGTGATATGATTCATAAAGATCTTTTTGGCCAAAAAGAAGAAATTGAGAAAAAAGCAGCTTTCAGCCATGACAGTATTCCTACTGACACAAGACAAAAAGTCATTTTCGTGATCTCCGAAAATGTATTTTTTGGGAAAATTGGAGCGTTGAGTGGAAGACCGATAACAGATGATTACTATAAATTAAGGTATGAAATTAGTAAATACAAAGGAATACCAAACATCTCTAATACACTTGATGACCAAAAAGCTATTAATGAATTTTTACTAGAATGTTCTATAGATGATTTCTTCAGAGCTATCGAGCTTTTTATTCTATTCGAATACCCCGCAGCTTGCTGCGGGGATGGAAACTTCCCCGAAAACCGTTCT
>CAZFNE010000107.1:0-3874 GCA_964520335.1 uncultured Methanosarcinales archaeon
TGCAAATTCTCCGTATCGGGATTTGTCAGGAGGCACAGGATGGCTTTTTATCCAGTTCCCCTGAGCATATTCATAGAAATCCTCTCCAGGTTTTACTGAAGGGTCCATGCTTACAGGGTCAAAGCCATTTTTATATTCAAAAAGGTTTGAGTTTCCAGTCGAGACCTCGGAAGATTCAGAAGAATCTGAAGAATCAGAAGCTATACTGCTTGAGATATAACCAGTAAAATGCCAAAAATGAATAGACATGCAATCCCCCTCTTGATGCCCTTAATGAAAAATCTAAGGGCTTCTTAATAATATCTGTAACTCAGGAAGTCAATACCTAGTAAACATTAGATGTTCTGCGATTATATTATTTCTAATTCAATATAACAGAATATGTGTTTGGAGTATAAAATCGAATACATAACTTAAAATACCCAGGAGTAAAACCCAAAAAAGCAATCTTTGCACTATATAGTTCCAGATACAGATGTTTTATTAAGGCATTTTATATCAGGCATTCCACACCGAGAATTTAGTAGGTAGCTCTATTTCCTATAAATCGTTGTTTTACTCCTATTTATCGGCCCCAATACTTCTTGATGCTAAAGGCTAAAAGCAACTTGAAAACATTTGCTTGGAATCTTTCACTCCTAAGAGCACACCTTTTGAATAGATACTCTTTTATTTCTGTTATTGCAGCAGCGGCCCACCACGAGCGTATGCCGTAGAGTCCAGAATAACAAGCCAGTCAAACTCCGCGAAACTTTGAGGAGTTAGTAGGAAATAAGTCGGATTTTTAATACTTCCTGACCTGGTTGGAAGAGCTGCAATTTCTACGGCAGAAAGTCTCTGCCCTCTATGGGTTTGAATAAATCGTATCGGTCCTGACGCTGCCATCAATTGTGCTTCAAGGGTTCCTGCTTCAGGCTGGGAAATTCCATTAGCATCAGAAACTCCAACCGCCGAGCCGATAACTGCATAAGAGGGGCCGAATATTTCATTCAGGTGAGCTCCTGCCGGCCACCAGGTTAATAATTCAGGGCCCAATTGCCACTGGGCTTTTCCGAGCTTCAAATGGCTATTATGGGCAAAAGCCAGCACTTTCCCCCTGTTTCGTTCACGGGTCACTATATACTCCAGGTTATCTGCCATCATCAAGTCTCGGATACCAAGTCCTTCAACAACCCTTTTGCTCGACTTTTGTGCTAATACAGCGTGATAATTCAACAGATGCCTGGCCGTAAAGGCATAGTGAAGGGCTTCTAAATAGCGGTTTTTGCCGCCCTTAGCAACCAGTTCTGGCCGAAGGGTGCTTAGTTCTGAAATAAGATCCTCGGTTTCTATTCTCAAGGCGGTTGCAGCCGAGGATAGGCCTATTGACTTTGCCGGGTTCATCATTGCAGCCGGATTCTCCCAATCGAAGTCCTGACCAAGAAGCGAATCTATGCGTTCGCAGCGTTCCTGACCGTTGACGCTGTCGATCGAGGAAAGATAATCAAGAACAAAATTCAGCACCTGCCTCGGGCTATCAGTAGTGGTCATCTCAGTCGGACTGTCAAAGCCATAAAAGTGAAGCTTGGTGCTGTGGGAAGGATCAGCATTGTATTGCCGCATCCATTCAATGAGATCTCGATTAGCTTCAAGCCTGCCGAAACCATGGCTGAACCCGGTGTCCTGTACAGCCTCATATAATTCAGGCCCACACCCGGCAATGTACTCGTTTACAATACGCCCCCTAAGGAAACTACTTTCGATTGCAATAGCACTGAAGCTGTGCTTTTCCACAAGGCGCTGGAAGAGCCTGTTCCGGAGGACAAGAATATCTTCACCGCCATGAAGGGCTTCTCCAAAACCAAGTAATTTCACCGAAGCCCCAAGTAAAGCAATGACTTTGTCAACAGCGTCATTAAAACTCTCTGGTGGATCAATAGAGAAAGGAATAGCTTCCTGCAAAATCCAATCATTAAGAGTGGCATATACAGGATCGGAATTTTTCTGGGAGATTCGGTTTTCTTTCATTTAACAAGCCTTCTAGCAATTATGTGAAATCTGAATATAAAATTTGATTGTATATTGCCAGCTATTTGTAATAGGAGTACTGCTCTCCAGGCATTCCCTTCATATTGTACTGCCTTTTATTAATTTTTTGAAATCCCCTGATTTATTGAAATTGTAAATAATATTATCCTGTATTTTGTCAATCTCATCGAAAATCAGTGACAAAGGATATTCTGGCGGAAGACCTCATAAAAGAGATCAGGAAAAACTGGATGCAATCCCCCATAATGACAGGTTTTCCTTATAATACAGACTTTTAATTAAAAGGCAAGAATCTTCACATCTGGATTATGTTAACCACAAGGAATAGTAATATCCTTTAAATTAACAGAAGGAAGCTTTGAATGTAATTTGCCTAAAACATACCCCTCTGTTGTAGTTTTCCCGTTTCCAGAAGGACTATACCGCAGGACATTATCTTTAATTTTCATTTTCTAAAAAACAAATCTATTGGCTGAAATTAAGCTTAGATGCAGTTTCCACTTTAGATAAACGTCTTTAGAATACGTTTTAATAATTTATTATTGAGCCAATTATAAACATAATATCATTATCCTTTTAAACTTACATTCTAATAATTAAATGAGATTAGATAAAAATTTGAACTGCTGAAAATATGAGAATAAGAAGAGGTGAGAAAGTTTCCAGATAAAGAGTTAAAGGATAAAAAGGAATCAGAAAAAGTCAAGGGTATAGACAATCCTGATGATGAAGAAGATCTATTGGATACCCATCCGCCACCAGAAAGAGCCATGAACGCAAGCTTTATAATTAACGCTGCTTTTGGCAAAAGCGGTACTGATATTCATTATCCAGCAAAAAAGAATGAGAAGAAAGACGAGAAAAAGTAACGCTTGAATATAATAATGTATAAAAGAAGAAATAGCAGAAGCTCTTGCAGTTACAATCTGTATTAGTGCAAGATCACAGATAGCTTGGACTAAAATGTAAGACAAATACATGGCAAAATTAAAAATTGCAAAAGGAAATAACTGCTATATTGTTGTAAAAGTTTTAATTCGAATGTCATCTCCATTGCGGCCTTTTGACTTTAAAAAAATTTAACTAAATTGAAAATGATAATTTCTTAATTTCTTTATTCTTATTTCTTCATAGTTACCATGTACAATTTTCTTGGAAGCTCCCCTTCTTCGAACTCCTCTATTTAGCAGCTTTTATACCCTTTTGCAAGCTGCTCGACTTTTTCTTTACTGAAGAAATGGACTATAAAGCCCCCTGCAATCTCATACATATCCTCTCCTCTGGAGATCCCTTTCCCAAATTGGGCATCTCCTGTATGCCTTGCTGTGTAGATATTAAGGCCACCTGGCTTTAGGACTCGCAGGATTTCCTGGCTGAGGAATTCCAGTTCAGTTGTATTCAGCGCCATGCAGTAAAGCATATGAGAATAACAGGCATCAAAGGTCTCATTTTCGAAAGGGAGAGGAGCTCTTACATCATGTTTTAGAGTAACTACCGATCCTGAAAACCCAATATTTTCGATTTTTTCCTTTACAACCTTTAATCCACTTTCAGTGTAATCAAGGGAATAGACCTTAAAGCCCTTACTGACGAAAAAACAGGTATCTCTTCCCTGGCCGCATCCCAGTTCGAGGATTTTGTTTTTCCCTTCTTTTTCAAAAAGAGCTGCTGCTTTTCGGGCAGGATAACTTGGTTCGTCCCCAAATTTGGAACAGTTATCTCTATACGCCTCTTCCCAGTGGGTCTGCTGTTTGTTGATTATCTTGTTAATTGCATCGTTTTCCAAGTAGTTTCCACCTCTAGAGTTCCGCTTAAATAATACCGATGCCTTTTCTTTTATCTTCGT
>CAZFNE010000107.1:3974-10158 GCA_964520335.1 uncultured Methanosarcinales archaeon
ATAGGGACTTCAAGTGCCCTTGCTGTGTATTCTAAGAACTTACCAGTTCCTGCTGCGCATTTGTCGTTCATTAAAAAATCGATTACTTTCCCGTTGTTTACAGAAATTACCTTACTATCCTGGCCTCCTATGTCGATTATCCCGTTGGCTTCGGGATAAAAGTAAGAAACTCCTCTGGCATGGGCGGTAATCTCACTTATGGCTTTATGGGCAAACTTTATGCTGTTTTTTCCATATCCGGTAGCACATATAAAGTCTACATTTTCCCTGTCAACTCCAGCACAGGACAGGACATTTTTAAACGCTGTTTCTGCAGCCGATAGAAAATCGAACCCTGTAGGGATAATCTGATAGGAAGCAATCTGGCCGTCAATTATGAGAACCGCTTTTGTTGTGGCTGAGCCCGAATCTACCCCTGCTGTAATCATGCAAGCATCTCCAGGAAAGCATCTACACGAAGGCCTATTTGTTCGATATCAGAGTCGCTATAGTCTGTTTCTATTGCAAGCATAGGGATTCCAGCCTGCTTCAAGGCCTGCTGTATTTTATATTTCTCTATGTTATATCCGTGGCAGAACTGCAGGGTATAGTATACTACTCCCTCAACCTTAAATTCCCTTACGAGCTGCAGAATATTATCAATGCGCCTTTTATTTGGGCTCATACAGGAGCAGGGAATTTTGAGATATCTTTCGGCCAGCGCCAGCATAGGGTCTTTATCCTCATTTTCATCAACCGGGTCCCAGAAAGATCTTGTGCCTGTACAGCTTTCTTCAGCAACAATAATGCCGCCTTTGTTTTCAATTATCTCGGGCACCTTTGTATTACCGCCTGACATCGGGCAGCCCGAAATCATGAGCCTGGGTTTTCTGGGCTCCTTTGTTCCTTCCAGATCCTTCTTAGAATCCCAATCAGCCTTCTCTTTCTCTATTTCAGTTTGCTCAGCTTCCTCGAGAAGCATACGGAGGTATTTTTTAAAATCAGATGGAGACAGGAAATATTGCTTTTGCATGAGCTTCAAAATATCGGTTCCACTGATGAGAGGAGGGTCTACTTTTCTCAGGGTATAAAGCCTGTGGAGGAGCTTTCGGGTTTCATTTGAAGATTTTATTTCCTCTTTTAATTGCGCAGTAGTTACTTTATTGCCTGTGAACAGCTCCAGAGCCTTTTTAAATTTTTCAAGCTCTCCCAAGAAATATTTTAGAGCTTCAGGACTGTCAGGATTTTGCGGAAGATCAATAACATAAGTTGGGATATAATCCCCAAGTAATTCATACATCTTCTTTTTGCTATCGCAGGTATTTTCAGCAACAACCAGGTCTATCATGCTGAAATGAGAACAGGACTTAATGCCTGAACATCCGTTATTAACAATCGATCCGAAGGAAGATTTAACAAGCGGGCAAATATTCCTTGGCAAGAATTGCTCAGCTATGGATACTGTGTCATTCTTGCCTCCGCAAAGGATTACACGGTCAGCTCTAGCTGCAAAAATAATTTCATCAGGCACAAACAGGCAAAAAGTGCCTATTATTTTCTTCCCGGCCTTTCTTTCTTCGGCAAGCTGGGAAATTCGCATGCTATAGGAATTTTTAAGGGATTCGAGACTGGTAAAATGCTGCATATTCTCTTTGAAAAGTGTGTGGCGGATATATTAAATCATTTTCTATTCCTGCAAAATCACTTTGATTTTCACAGTTTCTTATAAGTAGTGAAGAAAAAAATATTAAGATATTAAAAGAATAAAAAGACTAAAAATTAAAAAGATTAAGAAGACTAAGAAGATTAAAAATATAATAAAGGTTAAAGATTCTTAGAGCTTTAAACTCTTATTCTAAATTCTGTTTTGGACAATATATTACGAGGGAGGCTTGGTCTGATCTGTATCTTTACTTTCTTTTGACCAGTGCCCTGCAAGAAAAGCTCCTGATAAATTATGCCAGATGCTGTAAATTGCCCCTGGGAGGGCTGCTGCAGGCGTAAAATGTTTTATTGCAAGCGCAACACTCAGGCCTGAGTTCTGCATTCCGGTCACAATTGCAAGAGTCCTTGCTTCCGTTTCACTGAATTTAAGGGCTTTTGAAACCCAATACCCGCCTGCAAGCCCAAGCCCATTAAGCAAAATTACTGCTAAAAGGACTAACAGGCCGCTCTGTTTAAGATTTTCACTATTTGTCCCTATTATTACTGCAATAATAATTACGATTGCAGCCGCAGAAATTGCTGGAAAGATTTCTTTGATTGCCTTTATCTTTTTTTCAAAGAAATAGCTGATTAAAAGCCCAAGCCCCACAGGTATGACTACAATGTTTATAACACTTGTAATCATCCCCACAACATTCACGTCTACTGTCTGGCCTATAAAAAGCCAGGTAAGGAAGGGGGTTGCAAGAAAAGCCAGCAGAGTTGAAACCGAAGTAAGTACTATTGAAAGAGCCACATCTCCTTTTGCAAGATAGGTAATTACATTTGCGGCCGTACCTCCCGGGCAGCATCCAAGTAAAATAACCCCTACCATAAGGTCAGCCGGCAGTTTTAAAACAAGGCAAACTATCCAGGCTGCAAGAGGCATAATCGTGTACTTCATTAAAGTCCCTAGAAATATAATCCTGGGTCTTTTAAAAACTGCCAGAAAGTTTCCCACGGAGAGAGTAACACCCATTCCGAGCATAATCAGGCTTAAAAAAGGCACAATAAGCCCCTGATGGGAGGCAAAATATTGAGGAAATATATACGCAACTGCAGATAACAATACTGCCCAAAGGGGAAATAAAGCTGTAAATTTTTCCAGTATTTTTTGATACACTGTCTCACCAGATTAAATAACAGGCTACATACCTGACATGTAAATAGAAATATATTAATAATTAATTAAATGGAACATCAAAGGAAATTACTTTGTATAAATTATGTTTGTATAAACAGCCCTTTATAAAGCCTTTATAGCAGCTTATTTTCCAAAATATTTTTCGCTTAAAAACAAAGAACTGATTACGGCACTAATTAAAAAATAAAAATATTATTTAAAGAAATATATTTCTTTAAAATAAATATTAAAACTGTATTAATTTTTAAAAAGGAGTATTTAATCAAATTTTTCGCCCCGATATTATTTCACTTTTTTAATTATTCAACAATTTTCAAAGGGGAATAAATAAATATAGAGATAACATTATTATTTAAATTAAAAATAAAATTTAGTGGGTAAGAATGGGGGTATCACAGCTGCAGAAACAGAAAGAAATTGAGGAACAAATAGCCGATGAAAAGAAAAAAAGAAGGGCTATTCTGGCTGTAGTCTTGATTATATTGACAGTAACAGTAGGGGCATATGTATATTACAATAATATGATCTTTCTGCTTGTTAATATGTTTTAAGTTACAAAAAGATCAATTTCCCCACAGCATATTGAATAAAATATTTTATTGTGCTGGCTCCTTGAAATTTGCTGCGGATAGCATGTTTAAGGCCACTTACCGTCCATGTGCAGGACTTTGATGCTTCGAAATGGATGCTAGTGCTTTGATTCCAAGATAAATCCATAATTAGGAATTAATTAATGTGAAGAATTAAATCTAGTGGTTACGTTTTTTTGTCAAATGGCCATTAAAACCGTTATTTATGACCCAAAAACACTGAAGGGCAAGGAAAAGTCCAATAAAGTCTTAATATCCAAGGAAAACGCAGAAGGACGCGGAAAAATTGTGCCCTTTTTCTATCTTCCGCATATTCCACGCTTTCCGCAGTTTATGGCGTGTTCAACACCTCAGCTCCTTAATTCAAATCCAAAATTTGATTATGATAAACTTTGGAATCGATGTACTAGGCTCTTATGTTAAGAGTTCAACTGATGAAATATTGACTTATTATAGAGTTTCAGTGGGTATAAAAACATGGAAATGGTTTTACGGTAAATTCATGTATTAAACTAAGGATTTTTAACTGCAATTAATAACTACAGTTATACCACTGAGTTTTTCAAGAGCATTGTTGCTGTAATTATATAAAAAGCAGTCAATACTGCCTCCCCAATTAAAACCCCTAAAAGACATTTGAAAACATTTATTCTTAAAGTAGACCCGATATATACAACCAGGTCCGTAGGAGTCAGAGGAAAAAAGCTCCATCCGACAATAATAGGCAATTCTTTATCTTCAAGTTTTGCTCTTATTTTTTGAGCAGCTTTCCTGTATTTTGTCTCAAAATAAACATCAAACTCCAGATATCTTGAAAAGTAATATACTATTGTAGAAGAGGTTAATATCCCTGCCAGGTTTATTATATAAAGTTTAAAGGGATCAAAAATCAGGACACCTGCAAGCAGCAGTGGAGTTGAAGGGATTAACATCAGGCCTCTCAAGGAAATGATCAGGTAATAAATAAAAAGGACCGCAATAATGTTGTTTTGACTGATTTCTTGCAGGAATGAGTGGCTTAATTTTTCAGGAAAAAAGAGGTATGTAGTAATTCCTGCAGCAATTAGCAGAAGCCAGAGGCAAAAAGTAATTTTTCTTGCTTTCATCTGGAGCTCCCTTTTTCCTGTGTGGAATTTGCTTCGGAAGCTGTGTAATACACTTTCCTTGTGTCCTTATACACAAGATCGGTATACTTACTGATCCCGTAAAGAGTATACCTTGATTTATCTTCAGGCTCCTGGATATCATATGTAATCAGGAACAAGCCTTCCTTTTTATTTGCTGTGCCGTAATGGCTTTCAAACATAGGTACAAAATCGTCATTTGGACCCAGCGAGGTATTAAAATACTTAAGTGCAAACTCTTCTTTTGAATAAGCCTGGAAATAGACGTTGTCGTGGTCAGCTCCGCTATATTTAATCAGCGTGCTGGCGTACAGATTCATAAAAAAAGGGCTTGAAAGAATTAAAAAAAGAAGTAAAAAAGCAAGGATCGAAATGGTCAGGAAGGTGTAAAATGCAATTTTTAAGGACTTTTCCATCTTTTTTACCATTAGAAATTAATTAACTTCTTTTGTATATAAGTTCAATGTTGTATCAAATTTACCTTTTTCTATATATTAGATACCTTGTTAAGCAGTGTAAATAATTGTCCTCAAAACCATAATTATAAAAGGGATTGATAAAAGATCATTCTGTCTGGGGAGCAGAAATCTTAATTCAGAGCCTTAAGTAGTAAGAATTAAACCGAAGCTATGGGACATTAGACTTAGGGATTGTACTTCTCTATAGGCCTGAAAATGAGCAAATAATGAAAAGGGAGAAGGGGAAAACAAAAATGAGAAAAATAATTATCTCGGAAATGGTCACGCTTGAGGGCTATTTTGCAGGACCAGATGGGAACTAGACTGGTTTTTCTGGAATGAAGAAATGGAGAAAGCAGCCATTGATCTAATAAGTAATGTGGATACGCTTCTATTTGGACGGGTAACCTATGAGCTTATGGCGAGCTACTGGCCATCAGCTTCTGCACCTGCGGAAAACCCTATAATCGTTGACAGAATGAATAATTTGCCAAAAATTGTTTTTTCAAAAACACTGGAAAAGATTGAATGGGAGAATACAAAGCAAATTAAAGAAATAAACAAAGAAGAAATTTTAAAAATTAAGGAACAGCCTGGCAGGAACATGGTAATTTACGGCAGTGGGAGCCTTGTATCGGTTTTTATGAACCTTGGCTTAATTGATGAATATTATATTTTTGTTAATCCTGTCGTTTTAGGCAGAGGAAAGCCTCTGTTCAAAGACCTGAAGAACCAGGAAAATTTGAAACTTATAGAAACAAAACCGTTCAGCAATGGTGTTGTTCTACTTCATTATCAATCTGGGATAAAGGAGACAATTAAATCATGATAAATAAACTTACTAAAATTATAGCTGAGCCTGGAAAGCAGGAAATATTTATTGAAAGGGAATTTGATGCACCTAGAGAGCTTGTGTTTAAAGCCTTTACTGACCCGGAACTTTATGTACAATGGGTCGGGCCAAGAGGATTCGAAATGAAACTTGAAACCTTTGAGCCAAGAAATGGGGGTTCCTGGCGCTATATCCATAAAGATGCAGACGGCAAAGAGTATGCATTTCATGGGGTAAACCATGAAGTTTCGCCTCCTGAAAGGATTATCGGCACATTTGAATTTGAAGGCCTGCCTGAAAAAGGGCATGTGACCCTCGAAACAGCGCGTTTTGAGACTTTACCAGGTAACAGG
>CAZFNE010000108.1:0-10126 GCA_964520335.1 uncultured Methanosarcinales archaeon
TGATTTTGTACCTCAAGTGCGTAAGTCATAGTTATTTCAATCAAAGCTTTCAGATTTTTAACCAGAGGTGTGTTTGGATGAGATTAGACTAATAAGAAAGTATGTCAGGAAAAAGAAGTTATTCTGACAACCTCACAAGTAAATAATCTCATCATCAGTCCAAACGTACAATTCTTACAAGAGATCTAATCGGAACATTGGCGATTGTATCTGCTCCTTTTTTGTCCACTAAAACTACTATAACTCTTGGTTTTGCATCAAATTCTCTCAGCAGTTCAATCACTTCCATGCTAGTTGTACCAGTGGTTATAACATCGTCCACAATTATGCAGTTTTTACCGGTAACGGATCCAAAATTTCTACTTATGGTTCCTTTGTGGCTTTCATGTACTATATCTTGTTCTTTACGACGATATATAGCCAGATCTGATCCAAGTTCATATGCCATCAAGCTTGCCAAGGGAATACCATTAGCAGCAACGCCAACAACTACGTCTACTTCGGTATCTGTTTCTCCCAAAGTCTCAAAAACCATGTCGCAGAGGGCAAGTGAGATATAGTGAAGACGTTTAGCATTTTTCCCTATACTGTTCCAGTTTACAGAAATATCTTTTGGAGCGGGTGATTTCTTACCTTTTTTTGAACGGGTTAAAAGCCATATAACCGTTTCTCTTGAAACATTTAATTCATCGGCAATCTGTCCTATAACAAGCCCATAGCTCTGCAATTCCAAAGCTTTCTGAATCAAATCTTCTATATTGTTCATGTTTCCATCCCACCTGAAATTTGTATACGGTTATATTGCGGCTAACCTATGCTGCTCTACAGTATAATCCCACTCCCGATCATATCCAGGAATATTGCTTGAAAAATTCAAGTAATATTCCCTCAATCCAACTTATATATAGAACTTTATATCCTTTTCTTCAGTTTCGTTGTCCATTAATACAGGATTGATATTTTTATGACAACGTCCCTAATATAACTTTTATTTTTTTCTTGTTTATACAACAGGATGGCTTAAATTGTAAAAAATTGGCGAAAATAGGCCAACTTTCTTATTAAATATGAAACCAGATTTCAGATAATATAGAGTTGCCATTAGCAAAAAAAATTATCTTAGATAAGGTATTATTAATATTGATTTTTTGATATAAGCAAAAATGAAAAAACTTTCTTTTCGCAGTTTATATAGCCGCAAAAGTGATGAATAGATAATACTATGCATAAAACCTCAGAGACTTTGACGGTAGAATATACTTTCTCGATGAATTCAGTTATTTCGGAATTAGCAAGTCAAATGCTGAGAAGAGAAAAGCTATGTGAAAGAAAAACAGGCTCGGAACCAGAAGCATAAAAAAAGGAAACGGCAAATATGTAGTTTACCGCGAATATCATGGTGATAAATCAGAAAATGGCTTTTCGCTGTTTCACATAGGTTGAAGTAATTGACGTAAAGTTGGCAGTTAAAGAGTTCCAGACATTAAAATAAAATTTAATTAGCTTCGACTCTTTCTTGTTTATGCAGACTTTGTCTCTGGGTCCGCATTGCAATTTGGGGAAAGGTATTGATTCATCCCTTCCTATCCCAAGCTAGGACAGGTCCGTTCTCTGCCCATACCTTTCACGCTTTATTTTGCTTTCCAGTTGCTTAAGTTACAGACTTGCTATTGATCTTCCAAGAAATATTAGGGAACACTCATCTATTTAATAAATCAACATAATATAATATACATGAGTGGGATCAGGCTTTCAACAGATTCTTTTTCAACATATGAAGAAGGAATAAAAAAAGAATGGATTGTAGGAAATGGGCTTGGAGGATATGCTTCTTCTACGGTTATCGGCGCAGGAACTAGAACTTATCACGGGCTTCTTATAGCAGCTCCAGAAAATTCAGCAGGAAGGTTTTTACTGCTTTCTTCCCTCGATGAGGAAATTTCTATTGATAAAGACATTTATAAACTCGCAACCCACAAATATCCGGGCACTATTTACCCTACTGGCTACAATTATCTCTCCAAATTTACACTTGATCCTTTCCCTCAATGGGTTTATGAGTCGGATGTTTTTACTGTAAAGAAAGAAGTCTTTATGATTCACGACAGTAACACAACCTGTATTCTCTATGAAATAAGATCCAGAAAAAAAGGAGCTTTATTAAAAATTTTCCCTCTGGTAAACTCAAGAAATTTCCACTACACAACGCATTCCGCAGATCTTTCTCTTTCCCAGAAAACTGATCCTACTGGAGTAGAACTGAAGACCTCTAATGGTTTTACTTTCTTGCTTTCGTCCAATCTTGAGTATCATCCTGATCCCATGTGGTACTATAATTGTGAATATGATGCTGAAAAGGAACGGGGGCTTTCCTTTCAGGAAGATAATTTTAATCCTGGTTACTTCGAAAGTAAGCTCAAGATGGGGAGGACATCCCGATTCTTTATTGCTGCTTCAACAGAAAAGATTTCGTCTTTTACGCTTGAACAAGTTGATGAACTCTATACTAGGGAAATAGACAGACAGAATTTTCTCGCTTTTAATTCGAGGCTTAATGACCCCTTTGCCCTTAAGCTTCTAAGAGCAACTGACCCTTTTGTTATAAAAAATCCTTCCTCAGGAGATACCACAGTAATTGCGGGGTATCACTGGTTTTCAGACTGGGGACGGGATACAATGATTTCCTTACCCGGCCTGCTCCTGATTCCCCATCGCTTCGAGGAAGCTAAACAGATTCTCAAAAACTTCGCAAGACATTGTCGGAAAGGTTTAGTCCCTAACGCCTTCCTGGCTCTTGGCGGAGAACCTATTTATAACACAGTTGACGCTTCCCTGTGGTTTATTCACTCTATTAGCCGTTATTTCGCATATACAAAGGATATCCTGTTCTTATCGGAGATCTGGGACATTATAGATAGTATTATAGAGAATTATCGTAAAGGCACAGATTTTGGAATTGGTATGGATCCAGATTTTCTTATCAGACAAGGCCCTCAGTTAACATGGATGGATGCCAAAGTAGAGGATTGGGCAGTGACCCCGAGAGCAGGGAAAGCCTGTGAGATAAATGCTTTGTGGTACAGTGCTCTCAAAATTGCTTCCCATTTGGGTATTCTTATTGGTAAGGATGTTTCCTCCTATGAAACTTTTGCAGTCGGGGTAACTTCAAATTATGAGAACACTTTCTGGAATCCGGAGACCAACTGTTTATTTGATCTTGTATCTCAGGATGAAGCAGGAAATCAAATTAAAGACCCTGCAATCCGTCCGAATCAGATCTTTGCTGTATCTCTTACTTATACTATGCTTTCTCAGGATAAAGAGAAAGCAATTATAGACAGGGTTGAAAAGGATCTTTTAACTCCTTTTGGACTCAGAACGCTCTCGAGAGATCATCCATTATACAAAAGACAATATTATGGAGATACAAAAACCAGAGATACAGCCTACCATAATGGGACAGTTTGGCCCTGGCTTCTTGGAGCTTATGTGCAAGCCTATGTGAAGGTCGCTGGTTATTCGGAAGAAAGTTTTGAGAAAATGAAGGCTCTTCTTCAGGGCTTTGATAAGCATCTTGAAACTGCAGGCCTTGGTACCATTTCCGAAGTGTTTGATGGAGATTACCCTTATTCTCCAGGGGGATGTATTGCTCAGGCCTGGAGCATTGCAGAAATTCTAAGAGCATATGTAGAGGATATAATCGGGATCAAACCTGAAAAATAAATTGTTCTAAGGCCCTCAAAAAATTAAGGATCCTTTGTGCTTTTTTTGGCATGGCTCTAGCTGCGCTTCAAAGTAAATATAAAATGTAAAATTGAGCAAAAATATAATTTAATAAGAGACTCAGTTCGACAGGTTCTATTCAAATGCACTAAATCCTGTGAGAATCGGCTCTGAATCTATCGCCTGACCGGGAGGGGCAACCCTCATATGTATGATAATACTTTTTACCTTTTTGTCTTATTGATTATATTATTGTAAATATTTTTCTATCAAAATATCTTATTGATTATATTATTACCACAATTTTTTATTTCCAAATCTCTTCCAAATATTATTTATTCCGATGTGTTGCATCTTAAGTCTGGCACCTTTGATCTGGCTGGATAACCTTCACGTATCTTAAAGAGTAATATAAAGTATTATAACCCTTAAGTTGTCTCAGCTTAGATTTATACAGAAGATATTCCGGCGTTTTATATCGAATTTTCTCTCAGTAAACTTGCCAAATTTTGCTTAAATAATTAAGAAGTAGATTTCAGAAATTT
Source organism: uncultured Methanosarcinales archaeon (assembly GCA_964520335.1). Lineage (GTDB taxonomy): Archaea > Halobacteriota > Methanosarcinia > Methanosarcinales > Methanosarcinaceae > Methanosarcina. The sequence continues at coordinate 4,269 of CAZFNE010000108.1, forward strand.
AACTAATATTCATCTTTTAAGTGTGCTCTAATATACTGGTAAAACCTCATTTTATATTAGAAATGTTAATTCATGAAGCACTCAATTTTTCGTATCTTATGAGTTCGAAGGTTCTGTTAAGTATACGAGGGATGGTCAATTTTAAAATTCAGAAGTAGCTGGGAAAAATTCTTTTCCTCATAGATTTGACGATACCTCCTTCGGAATAATCATTATTTTAATATGAGATACACATGTAGGAGAAAAATCAAACTTTCAGAAAAAAACTGCGTCTGAATTAAATGCTAACTAATAATTATCACAATAGGCCTATGCTTTAAGCTATATTTTTCTATATCCGTAATTACCTACTTTCATATTACGTAAATATTATTTATCTGTGCTTCCTTATATATTGACTATTAATATAGGCAAGATAACTTCCAATTTTTATTACTTTTTTGTTATTAGAAGTTTTTTATAAAGCTAGAACGTTAGAAGATTTTATTTTGAATTTGGGGGTAAACTGGACTGTATTTGTTACAGGTATAAGTAATTCTTCTTGAGAATTACTTATGCATTCTCCACGGTGTGAAATAAGATGGTATTTTTTCTATAGTAACTGCGTAGGCAAATAAAATAATTTAAATATACGCAATTCCCTTGCATAAATTTACAAAATAGTCTCTTTTTCCAAATTTAAAAAGGTATATGAACCCTTCTCAAATAATATATTGCAGATAATATCAATAAGTAGACTAATTCTTATAATATTCTTTGAATAAAAATGAATTGGGTTTAGAGACACAGGAGAATATTAGGTATTTGCTTATAAAACTTAGGAGTTTAACCCTTACGAGGTCTTAGGTTCTATTTAGAGGCTTATAAAACGAAACTGCGAAAAGTTGATTTCTCTTTTTTACTCTTAGTTTTAATTCGTTTTTTATTTCATAAACTGCATTTTTATAATCCATTTGAAATTATCAAAATTTTACACTTTAGGTTATTTTGTATCAACCATCATGGATCCTATATATTTCCGTTAATTACACCCTTATTTCTGGATAAATTTTCTAAATAAATCCTTTTTATAAAGTCTAAATTCGAAAAGAAATGTTTAAGAATAATTTGAGTACAAAAATTTTAAAGTTATTTAGATGCTAAAGAAAGAAAAATAAGTGATGATAAGAGCTACACAAAAAAAACAATTATCGTAAGTTTAGTGAGGGAGAAGGATTTTGACCCCTAAATACCTGCGCGAAAAATCTCGAATCTCACATCTGTTGCCAATCTGGTAATTATTCAGCAAGAATCTCAGTCTACAGACTAGCTAGAATAATTAGTGGGAGTCGGTAATTTTTTAGATACCTGCAAGAGAAGAATATTTTGCCTTTCACCTTCTTGATTATATATTAACAGTATTTTTCATACAGATATCTTATTGATTATATTATAACTATTATCTCTCATTCTTGATTCTTTTCTAAACATTATTTAGTCTAACATGTTGTTCTCTGAATAAAGTCAAAGAAAGTAAACGTCACAGTTAAAGTTTAGACTCTAGACAGTTAACATTTTAATGCTGACGTCTTTCAGCTAAAGTGTATAGCTTTATACAGATTAATAGAATCAAATCCAATTTTAGACATCACTTTATTTCTTTTTTATAACATTGAATAAGTATTGAATACATATTGGAAATAAATAATGCTTAATTTTACATAAACATATACTCTTAATTATGTTTCTTAATATATATTCGATGGGCAATATATGGTTGAAATACATAGCATATACTAATTATTATAATCTATTGTCTGAGAAATATTAGGGAGCGAGCAATGGGGCGATGACAACTTCCGTGATCAGTGTGAGCTTTCTATTTTGGATCCAAAACTAATCAAAGTTCATATTCTAGCTGAATTTCTGATTTTTGATGTTTTTCTCTTTTTGTTCACAGGAGAGTGATAAAATAATCATATGCAAATGTGGTGAGATTGTTGGAGGGAATACATTCAAAGATTATATTAAAACAACCGCAAATCCTTCCACAAAAACTATAGGCCATAGAAACTGTGGAATAATCTTCAACTTCATTGACGAAAAAAGTCCAAAGAAATATTCTTCCCGAACAGAACTGAAAATTCTGGCAGGAAAATTTGCGGAGAAGAATTTGCCTCCTGAACATACTGCAAAGTTTTTGCTTGGAGTGGATAGGTTAAAGTCTCGCGGGAGGCTTCAAGATTCTGAAATTTTGATAAGGGCTTATCGAGAGGTTTTGGAACTAAGTTCTGAGAATTTAGTTAGGAAGAAAAACTGAAACTTGATTTGAGCCTTAATCTGAGACAGATTAGCTGAGCATCTATGATACCGTATGCTAATAACCTCGAATACCTTCTGGACGAACTTTTCAGGATTGACCAACTGATCCGGATCTACCTTGAAAGAACTCGGGAATATTTGTCGGTTCCTCTAAATGATTTCATGGGACTTTATATCTCCGAAGATGAAATACAGAAGCTTCAAAAATCTCCTAGTTTCGGAAGAGGACAAGAAATCCTGTCGGATTCAAATCTGGAAGAAACCAGAGCAATACTCAGCGCTATCAATGACAGAAAACTTGAAAGCTTGAAAAGTGGCAGAGAACTGAGGCTTCATATCCTTTCCGAACTTTTCGGCCTGGATACCTTTGAGATTGATGTACTTTTAATTGGGCTTGCTCCGGAACTGGATCTGAAATACGAAAAGATCTATTCTTACCTTCAAAATGATATTACCCGAAAACGGCCGGCAGTTGACCTGGCCCTAAACCTCCTTTGTACGACAATTGAAGCAAAATTGAAGTCAAGAGCATATTTCTCACCAGAGGCTCCTTTGCTCAAAAACCATCTTATTTATATAAATGACAGCAAGGCAAATGAGTATCCTGAAAGACAGAAGTCCCTCATATCCTCTTCTATAAAAGTTGATGAAAGAATAATTAATTTCTTACTCGGTTTCGATGAACTCGACTTAAGAATCCGGAATTTTTCATACCTGATGGAAGCTAAAAAGTCTTTTGAAGCCCTTATCTTGCCTGAAGATCTTAAAAGCAGGTTAAAGGATTCTGTGAACTGGCATATACGGAACAAAATTCCTCTGAAGTTCCTATTTAAGGGATCCTATGGCAGTGGAAGAAAAACTGCTGCAGAAGCTGCTTGCAGGGAAATGGGTACAGATCTGCTTATAGTGGATTCGAAAGTCCTGCTTGAAAACAATTCTCCTGAATTTGCGAGCCTCGTGCTCAGGGAAGCACTTCTGCAGGGTTCAGCTCTTTACTTTGAGAACTTTAGTGTGTTGCTTACAGAAAATGAGGCCAAACCTTCCCTAAAAAATCTAGTTTATAATCTGAAGATTCATCCAAATTGTGTATTTCTTGCTGGAAATGATTTTTCTGAACAAAATGAAGGTTTGAAAGAAAACCTTATGGATGGTTTAATAGATAACGGCTTTCTCCTCTTTTCTTTTTCCAATCCTCCTTATCCACTCAGGAGAAAATTATGGGAGATATGTCTAGAAGGAAATTGTAGCCTAGAAGAGGAGAATGACTTTAATAATGAATTAAACGGACTTGCAAGCAAGTTCAGGTTCACAGGCGGTCAGATAAAGGATGCAGTATGTATAGCAGGGGAAATTGCAAAAGCAAAGAACCCTGAATTTCCGATCCTGTCGACTGAAATTCTCTACGAAGGCTGCAAAGCCCGGTCAAACCAGAGGCTTAGTGCCCTTGCTCTGAAAATAAATTCGCATTATCACTGGGAAGATATCGTTCTTCCAAAAGCTACGGTGGAACAGTTAAAAGAGATCTGCAATTTTATCAAACACCGGGAAACAGTATATTCGGACTGGGGGTTTGAGAAAAAATTATCTTATGGCAAAGGGCTGAATGTCCTCTTTTCAGGCCCATCCGGAACAGGAAAAACCATGGCAGCGGAGATTCTTGCAAATGAAGTGAAGCTGGACCTTTATAAAATCGATCTTTCAAGCGTTGTTAGCAAGTACATAGGTGAAACGGAAAAAAATTTAAAAAAGATCTTTGAGGAAGCTGAAACAAGCAATTCCATCCTCTTCTTTGACGAAGCAGACGCAATTTTTGGGAAGAGGTCCGAAGTCAAGGATGCACATGACCGCTATGCAAACATCGAGACCGCTTATTTACTGCAAAAAATGGAAGAACATGAAGGAACGGTAATCCTTGCAAGTAATTTCCGGAAAAACATGGACGATGCTTTCCTTCGCAGGTTGCATTTTATAGTTGAATTTCCTCTTCCTGATGAGAAGTCAAGAGAAGACATCTTGCGAAGAACGTTTCCTGAAGAAACTCCGATTGCGAATGATGTGGATTTTATCTTTCTTTCCAAATTCAAACTTACAGGAGGAAATATAAAAAATATAGTTCTTGCTGCCTCTTTTTTGGCTGTGGAAGATTCAGGTATTATTGGGATGGAGCATATTGTAAAAGCAACAAAGCGGGAGTTCCAGAAGATTGGAAAACTTTTTACTGAAACTGATTTTGGAGGATACTCCAGATTTTTAAAGTGATTCCAGCTAACAATTCGATTATGACAGTATCTTTCCAGTAGATGAACTGGTTTGCCTATGAATTACCCCTTCGTGTTGCGGATTTTTCCACACCCGATGAACACTTATACCCTTTGGAATCGAGTAATTTGGAGAATGAACATGTCGGATTTCGGAGCGATAGCAGATGTTGGAGAGACGTTGATAGAACTTTTAAAGGACAGAATGAAGGATCTTGTTGACAGGGAGTCGATAGTTCTGGCCTCTCCTGCAGAAATTGATTCTAAGAATGATGTTCGGTTGTCCCTGTTCTTGTACCAAATCTCTGAGGATGTCCATCTAAGGAATCAGGAAATGCAAACAACAGACCCCACAAAGCTATCATCTCCACCGCTAGCTCTTGAATTGTACTATATGCTGACGTCCCATGTATCTTCTGGAGAGTCTGATAAGACCGACAAGATACTGGATGAACATAGGGTGCTGGGAAGAGCGATGCAGGTTCTGTATGATCATTCTATTTTGAGAGGGTCATTTTTGAAAGGAAATCTAGGAAAAGAGGAGGAACTGCACATAACGATAACTCCTCTGAGTCTTGACGAAATGACCAAGATCTGGAGCACTTTTCAGAATAAACCCTTTAGAACTTCGGTTTGTTATCTTGTAACTCCAGTAAGGATTGATTCGGAACGGAGTATGAGTATGCAAAGAGTAGTTTCAAAAGAAACAGACTACACCTATATTGTACTAGAAAATGGGGAAAAATGAGATGGCTTTTACCACACCTTTTGTAACTGATGAATACACTGCATATCCTGGGGATGTCATAACCACCAATCTCTCTTTTGCAGTTAGGCTGATTGATGATTATACGAAGGGAAAACCTATTGGAAGGATTAAGGTGAGGATAAAAGAAACCGGAAAAAAAGCTATCGAAAACCTGAAAGGATATTATTGTTTTACGAATCTGGAGAAAGGAAACTATACAGTCAGTATAGATTCTGATCGGTATTTTCCACTGGAAATTCTCGTGGAATTAAAAGTTGACAAATCCTCTTTTTCTGATCCAAAGAATCCTGTAATTGAAATAGACGGTAAACCTGAAGTGTCCATTAAACCAGGTCCTGTATATCCATTTCCTGACAATACGACTCTTATTCGAGGGCAAATGATCTCAAATTCAGAAAAACCAGTAGCTTGTATAAGAGTTGGTGTAAAAGGAAAAGATATAGAAAATATTACAGATAGCAGAGGAGAATTTGTACTTTATTCCATTCGAATACCCCGCAGCTTGCTGCGGGGATGGAAACTTCCCCGAA
>CAZFNE010000109.1:0-10099 GCA_964520335.1 uncultured Methanosarcinales archaeon
TCTATTAGCACTCTTTCTGAACTCTATAAATTTAATTATTTTTTTTGCTTTTAGCTCAATATTTATTTTTCATAATTTTTTGATAATTTTATATCTTCAGGAGCCTTCTAGAAATCATAAAAGAATTTTTATATTAGCCTTCCTTGCTTAATATGTGATTTTTGGAGTTTCTTCTTTTGCTGGTCCTTTTTTGGATTTGAAAAAGCATGTAAAATTTGTAGAACTTTATATTCCCAAGCTAGGTATATATCGCGGTTCTGAACTTGAGACAATAAAAATTGAAAAAATCCTTGATGAGATTTCGGTTTATGAGCTTGAAACCACAATTCATGCCCCATATTCTGCAGCAGATCCTAAATATCCCTCAGCTCTTCAAGTAGATACTGCAAAAATGGAGAAAAGGGAATTTTCCCTTATGGAAGAGTCCATTGCCCTCGCAGGCAGGATAGGGGCAACAGTCGTTGTATTACATCCAGGGAGAATTGGAAATAATAGGACGAAATCTTTTGGAGCTATGATTAAAAATCTGTCCTGCCTTGCAGATATGGCTGAGGAATATGGAGTTTTTTTGGGGCTGGAAAATAAAGAAGGGACAGACCCTTCAAACTTCTGCTGTAACGCAGAAGAGCTTGTAAATACTATAGAAGCTGTAGATTCCGACTATTTGAAAGCGACTTTTGATATAGGGCATGCAAACCTTACCTGTGGAGGAGATGCTGAGCGGCTTAAAGATTTTGTCCGGATTCTTGAAAAGTACATTATTCATATCCATCTGCATGATAATGAAGGAAAATGGACAGAAAGGTATGATGGGGACGAACATCTTGCCCCGGGAAAAGGCTGTACAGACTACTCGGTCTTGAATTTGCTTTCAGGATATAAAGGGATTTATAATTTTGAAATATTTTCTCTTGAAGACCTTTATTTCGGAAAAAAGGTCATAGAAAAGGCTTTAAATTCTAAATAAAATATTAAAAAAGTTTAAAGGGATTCTTAGAATCCCATTTTAATAAAAGTCTATTTTTATATTTTTTTGCCCAAGCGCTTTTTTTAATTCTTCGTAAGCCGTAAAAATCTCTTTTTTCTGTCTGCTTACGGTTTCAAGCCTTGGTTCAGCTTTAAGCCAGATATCCCTTTCTCCAGTTCCTCTTGTGATGGCGACACAGGCAAGCATGTCTCCATGCGTCAGCCTGTATATTGAGTCGAGGCCTGTAGGGGTTACCCATGCAGGAGAAACAGTTTTGAGTTCCTCTATTAACTCATTCCAGCTAAGATTCTGGGAAGCCTTGAGATTGAGTTGAAGGTGAGTTCTCTCTCCTGTAATTTTTTCATTAAGGTTTTTAAGGAAAAAACTATATTCAGGATCTTTTTCATTAATCTCTCTAGATTCGTAGAGGGCAAGCTTATTTGCTTCTTCCTCAAAAAAAGGGGCGAGATTGACCCTACTTGAGGGTTTTGTCATCAGAGAAACTCCAAAGAACGCAATTGCGCTAAGGCTCATTCCTAAAATGACCCCATGGCCCATTAGGATTGGGTGAATACTTTCAAGATAATTGGGCGCTAACGGTGGAGTCTTTATGAGATCCAGAGCTACAAGTGCAACCTGAACTACAAAACCCACTACCATCCCTGCGAAAGCTCCTTCCTTAGTGGCTCTCTTCCAATACAGACCTCCCATGAGTGGGAAGAAGTAAGAGGAACTTGCAATGAAAGTCGCAATATGAATAGCGTCAATAATATTGGGGATAACAAATGAGCCTACTGTTGCGGCAAGTATTATGACGAGTACACTGATCCTGTTTACTACCATCATTTCTTTCATTGTAGCATCCGGCTTTATGTATCTCTGATAGATGTCCCTTGAAATACAAGAAGCTCCTGAGGTCGAAAAAGTATCAGTGCATGACATAGATGCTGCTGCAAGCCCGATTGTGCTGAAGCCTATTATGAGAGGAGCTGAACCAAACCTGTCATTTACAAAAGCCAGAAGGGCAGGTTCTGCGAGGGCCATGCCTGCAGGAAAACCCATTTTTGAAATTTCAGGATATATAATATTGAGGGCTATTGCAATCACAGCGCAGGCTGCAAAAACCAGGCTTATCATAAGAGCCCCGATTATCATTCCGTTACGTGCCGACTTTCCATCTCTTGCAGCCCAGACTTTCTGCCAGGGATCCTGTTCAGTAATCCAGCCAGGAACAATTGCAAGGACAAAAATAAGTACTATTGGAAGCCCAATTGAAAACGGGTTCCACCAGTCTGCAGAGACGCTCCCGAAAAGTTCAGAGCTGCTCATTGCAGCAGTATTAAGGCTTCCGTCAGCTACTGCCCCTACTGTTGCAAAGGCCATTCCCACTGTGAAAATTGCCAGAAAAGCATACTGGATAACATCTGTCCAGATAACTGCAGATAATCCTCCAAGGGTTACATAGAGAGACACTGCAATTGCAACAATAGCTGCAGCATAGAGAGGATCAAGCCCGTAAAAAACCTGGAGCACAAGGGAAAAACCTATTATGTCAGCTACCGAAAAAAGAATCATTACAACAGTAATTATAATAGCGATAGGCCACCTGACCATACTTCCATAACGCTGTTCCAGAAGTTCAGGCTGAGTAATAGCAGGTAAATTCTTAATCTTTTTAACAAGTACTGCAATAATAAGAAGAGCAAGAATATTTGGAGCTACAAATGCCCAGATAGATCCCATTCCCTGCAGCATGTAAAATCCAACAACTGCAAGAATTCCTCCTGCCGTCAACCATGACGCTGCAGCCGAAAATCCGAGGGCTGGAGCTCCTATTCTGCGGCCTGCAAGCCAGAAATCCGTAACAGACTTCTGGTTTTTATTAAAATACCAGCCAATAGCAACAAGTACGGCTATATAGACCGCAAGCATTACCAAAAAAATATTATAACTATCCATAGGGGCACCTTTAAAAAACAAAATAACTTTTAAAATATCCATTTTGTAGAAATTCTAGTGGGGGTTTTCACTTTTGAAAGATTGTTCTTTTAACTTCTACATTGTATTGCACCTCAAATAAATAAATCTTTACTTTTAAATATTATTTTCCCGGCTCTGAGGGGTGCATTTCTCTCCTTTTATACAAGTTGACTTGGGTTAGTTCGAACTTAAGAGAAGAGCAGAATTTCTCAATATTTCTAAACTTGTCCTGAAAACTTTGCCTCTTCTTTTTCAGAGGAGAATATACTTTTTCTTCTCTATGGGTTCTCAGGATTAAAAGCAGGAGAATAGTTTTAACGCAGCCTGTGTATCTGTGTAAGGGCGGAGATGAGAAGCCACATATGCGCTCCTGAAACCTGAAAACATAGTTTTAAGTAAGACTTCTACACAATCCAGCTCAGGAATTCTTTACAGGTAAATTATGGGTATGTCAACATTAGAACCGATTGTTTGGTAAAAGCAACTGCGGAATCTCTCAATGCTTTGATAATCAGGCAGTTCGCAGAAGGAACGAAACTTACCCGAACCTTCAAAAGTGAATATAAACATATTTAATGAAATTTATTTAGTACCCTGTTTATATCCAGTTCAAAGCAAGCTCTGTACATTCACTTGGCTAAAAGGGGAAATTATGAAAGCAAAAACAAAGCTCTGGTTCACTGAAGACGGAAAAACCGTTATGGGAGCTGGAAGGGCTGAATTATTAAGAATGATTGAAGAAGAGCATTCCCTTCGAAAAGCGTGTGAGAAGCTTAATATTTCTTACAAGCATGCGTGGACGATGCTGAAGAAAATGAATGAGGCTCTTGGAGAACCTGCGGTAATTACTGTACGGGGAGGCAAGAACCAGGGAACTTTTTTGACTGATCTGGGAAGAAAACTGCTTGCTGAGTACGAAACAAATAAACAATTAATAAATGAAACTATTGGGGATGAAACAGTCTGGGAGAATATAGGCTTTAAATTATCAGCAAGAAACCAGTTGCCTGGAAAGGTGCTTAAAGTAGAAAAAGGAGGGCTCGTTTGTAAAATTACAATTGAAATCGAACCTTCTATTCTTACATCGGTAATTACTGAAGAAGCCGTAGAAAAACTGGATATAAAACCTGGAGACAAAATTTGCGCAGTGATTAAATCTACTGAAGTGATGGTTGCAAAAAATGTCAGTGGAAAAACTGGGCTTTGAACTAATTAAAATCCGCTAAAAACTGTTTAATTTGATCTAATTAACTAAAATCAGATGCATTTTATTATAATTTTAGAATTAGATTCTAAAAAATCTTTTTATATATTTTGAAATTTTTATTAAAATACTTCCCCAAAGTTTACTACTCAAAATATCAAAAGCACCTTCTCGGATTAAAGGGTTAAATCGGAAGGTGCGTATCGATTTTGAGATATATTTTTAAGCTTTTCAGGCTTTAATTTTTAATTTTGCTTCTTCTTCCTTAATGCAATAAAGCAGGCTGCAAGGCCCACAAATCCAATCCCTGCTCCCAATCCATATCCTGGAAGACTTTGTTCAGCAGGTGAGACCTGTGTATTAACCTTTACACTGTCTGAGATCTGGTTGTGTCCTTCAGCATCTTCATAGAGGATTTCGCTATCCAGTGAATAAGGCTTTGGGGTAGCAGTTTTGTCGACATCCATATTAAAGACTGCAACTACACTATCTCCAGGATTTAAAGTCCCAAGATAAGCCTGGTCATCAGTTGTGCTGAACGGGTCACTGGCGCTCAATCTGACGGTAGCATCCTTTGCAGGTTCCTCGCCTATATTTTTGTAAGTTACATAAAGCATGCCTCCTTCGTCAGGATAAACGCTGCCGTTGACTTCCGTAACTTCAAAATAAGGCTCGTTCTTTACCTCAACCTGTATTGTCTGGCTCTGAGTTACATTTTCATACCAGATTCCGACTCCCTGATTAGTAACCATGCCTGTATTAGCATCAAGCTCATCTCCGGTTACTGCGGCATTCTTCTGGTATTTATATGAAAGATCCAGGGTCAGGGGGTATATACCTGCAGGAGCATTTTTACTGATTTCAACAGTGAATTTTACAGGATTTGAACTTTGTTTTCCCTGCTGGAGTGTGCCAGCTTCCTGAGGGCCTGATTTTACGGTTATGTTTGGATTATCTGATTTAAGAGTTGCAAGGATCCCCACTGCTGTAACAGCCTGGGTTTCATATTTCATCTCTGACTGCTGCAATACAGTGTCTAGAGCTGTCTGTGCATCGTTTTCTGACTTAAACCCACTGATTACTCCTTTATTCATAAGGCCTATGTTCAGGGTAACAGTATCTCCTCTGGAGTACCCGTCATCTCCAATCAGGGAAGCTTCTAAATCCGGGCCTCCTGTGACAGTATAAAAATTTTTATCAAAATCAAAACCCTCGGGTACTGCTGCCTGTACAGGCATTGTTGCAAATAGCAGCATGAAAAGAGTTATAACTGCAAAAATAATTCTTTTTTTAATCATAATCGTCACCTGGTAGTTCTGGTTCTTTTTCTTCTTCGTCGTATCTTTTCCTGTTGCGGAGCACTTTTATTCCCTGGTAAATAAGGACAAGAGCTAGTAATATCCCGACTATAGCAGTCATGCTTATTTTAGACTCAGATTTCTCAATTGGCATATACACTTTCATGTTTTCGGAAAATTTGGTCTTTCCATCATTATCTATGTCAATGTACCTTACTTCGCTATCAATACTGTAATTCTTGACAATTGCATCGGAATCAGCCAAAATCTCAAAAGACGCTGTCTGGCTTTCGCCTGGCTTAACAGTTCCGAGTCTAACAGCTGATTTGCTGGTACTGAGGGGTTGCATAACGATAATTTTAGCCTGGGCATCTTCAGCTGTAGTTTCCCCATGATTTGTATAAGTAACATTTATGAGGCTTGTAGAACCCTGCTTTAAATTACCTGAAATATTAGTTATCTCAAACTTTGGTTCATTTTTTATAGATATATGAAGGGGGAGAGTAACTTCCTGAGTGACATATTCTTTTGTAAATGAATTTGTATCAGAGCTTAACCCAAGATTAACTATATTCTGAGTATCAGTCCTGACATTTCTCTGGTACTCATAAGTTACAGGGAGTTTTAGTTCGTAGTCTCCCGCAGGAGTATTATCTTCAATGCGTACAGTGAATTTTACAGGTTGAATATGCCCTGTTTCAAGTTCTTCAACGGTCTGGGGAGTCGTTGTTGGCTCTATATGGATATAATCTGAGGCCGAAACTAAATTCGCTTTAATTCCTGTAGCTATTGTACAATCCTTTTCTGCGCTCATTTCAGCAAGAGCAATCATTTCTTCTTTAGAATCCGGGATGATAGCCTGATTCACATATTGCCGCTTCATCCCCTCAATCACGCCTTTGTTTGCGAGTATTATTTGAAGGTCTGCGATTTCGCCTCTCTGGAATTCCGGGTTCCCTATGATCGATGCTTCAAGAGCTGGCTCTCCATAGCTTCTGTAATAGTCCACCGTATATCCATTTCCCGGAATCAGGAAGTCTCCTCCATTTTCATCTTCTCCAAGGGCTGGAGATGCAGTTATTAAGAGTATCGAGAGGAGAACTACAATCGAAACAAATCTTGCTTTCTTTAAAATGAAATTCTGGGGATCATTCATTAAATATCAGTCCCTGGGATGTTTTTTGATTTTTTATCTGGTGCCTGTGTTCCTCTTCTCTTTTCTCTCCATGAGTCCAGTACTATAATGAGTGGAGGAAATACTGTAAAGGTCGAAACCAGAACGAGCACAATATCAATAACGGTGACCATTCCAAAATTGCTGGTTAAAGGAAAAGGAGATGCAATCAAAGCCGCAAACCCGAAAACAACAGTCGCTCCCGAGGCCAGAAGGGCAGCTCCGATACTCTCACTCGTCTTATGTATGGCTTCCAGGGGGCTGAATCCCTTATCTCTTTCCTCAAAATACCTCTCCATCATAAGGATCGAATATTCACATCCTATTCCCAGGATAAGTGCTCCGAGGGTTGCAGTCATAGGGGTATAGAGAAGACCTAGGGACTTCATAACTAATCCAGACCAGCCAGTGACTATAAACATCGGGATAATTGGGACAAGGGCTTTTAACCAGTCCCTGTAAACAACAAGAAGCCCGCCCAGTACAAGGAAAAGCCCGATATAAGTCATTTCAATTCTTCCTCCTGTAAGGGCACCTATGACTTCAGTAAAGACAACTGAATTTCCAGTAACAGTTATCGTCGTGCCTGGAGGAGGTTGTAACCATTGGATATCCTGTTTTACGATATCGCTTAGATCCTGGATTCCTGTGACTTTTATGTCTGATTGGGCATTTCCTATATTGAGATTTAAAAGAAGCATATTATTGCCGTACATAAGCCGACTTTTCTGGGCTTCTGGAATCTTTTCGTATATTGCTTCGATTTCGTTGCGGTTATCGGGAATCACTCCATTATTTGCCTCTTTTACGAGAGTCGCAATACTCGACGCGCTGTAAATATGGGCTCTTCGAACTTCGTGCTCGCCAAACTTATCCATCCACTTAAGAACATTGGGGTCAGCAGTATCTTCGACCTTTAAAATGAGATTGAGTTCATCATTTCCCCCCATAATGTCCTGCATATGCTTGAGGTCTAAGAGAGCAGGCATATCCTGAGGAACAAAGGTTTGAGTGTCTGTCTGGATTCCTACTGACTCGTCGGCAATCAAACCTGCTACGCAGAGTAGAGTTGCAATCCCAATTACAATCACGTTGTATTTTATTGTCAAATCCGTGAGTTTTGCCAGGAAATTTCCTATAAGGCGGGGCTTAGGTTTTTTCGGGGAAATCTCTGCTGTACTTTTTGTTGGCCTTAATTTCCCTTTCAGTTTTCTAAACAGGCCTTTTTCTGAAATGCTATCAAAGAGAGAAACAGTAATCACACCAACAAAAAGGGCTGCGAGATAACACATTATTATACCAATTGTTAGAAGTTTCCCAAAATCCCTGATCATCGGAACTGTAGATGTAAACAGGGAAAAGAAGCCCAAACCTGTCATGGTAAGAGCAATGAGAACAGCAGGCCCTGTGTGTTTTACCGTGTTTATTATGGCTCTGGATTTATTTCCTTCTTTATGTAGCTCTTCTTCGATCCTGTTATGGAACTGAATTGCATAATCTATGCCAAGTCCTATCAGCACTGGAAAAGCTGACATGGAAACCATGGAAAGCGGAATTCCCAGAAAACCCATTGCCCCAAAAGTGTATATAACGCCCAGGAGAACAATAGGTAAAGGCAGCCATCTCCATCGGACGTGCCCGAAAACGACGCCAAGTACGATGAGCATAAAAAAAGCAGCGAGCCCAAGTAAAGGCCCCATACTTGTATTCATTGCTGTATTCATGGAGATGCTAAAGGCTGGGTCCCCTGTCACTATTATATTGTATGAAGGGGGGAAGTTGGAGAGTTTAACGGCTTCTTCCGTCGCCGCCAGAATATCTTTTTTCTTGTCTTCTGTTACAGATCCTGTCATTACTACAGAAACCAGCATATGTGTATCGTCAGGGACCAGTTTTCCAAAGAAATTTGGATTTCCGTCAATAATTGCCTCAATACTTGCATCGGTATCCGGAATTTGGGATCTGCCTGTCATCTGGTAGTTTATTTGCTTTATAACAGAAGCAGGGCTTGTGGTCTCAATAACTCCTTCAGTGTACTGGAGCTGGTAATCAAGCCGGTCCACAGCTTTCATTAGATCTGCGGATTTTACATCATTCCCCTCTACCATTACTACAATAGCTTCGGTTTGGAATAAATTTTTGTAAAGATGGTCATAATCCTGATAGAGTCTTGAATCTTTACTGACAAAGGTGTCCGTTCCTGATGCCATATAGATTTTCTGCGCACCCTGGAATGATAACAAGATGAGAAGAAAAAAGACCACAAGTATGGTCAAACGATTATTCTGGATAAAAACTCCAAGTTTTTCAAAAATGGTCTTAATGGCGGATTCCTCTCATTAGTTTTTGACGTATATTTCTGAGCAAATAACAATTTATTAATAAGAATTACTTCCTAAAGGTTTGTGCCATCTTAAATTCATATTTAACGCATGTGAATAGTAAAGGTGGTTTTCAAACCCTGTTATTTATGAAAAGGGGGACATTAAAGAGTCATCCAAAGAATCCTCTAGTTTTACTTAGTTTTTAATGGACGTAGTAAGTTAAACAAAAGATTTAAATCTATTGTTACTTTAGGGGTAACAAATGCTCTCAAAAATTAATCCTCAGTTAATTTCTAATCTGGAAAAGCTAGGGCTAACTGAAAATGAAGCCAAGGCTTATGTTGGGCTTGTCAGTTTAAGAGAAGCTACAGCCCGCGAAATTCATGAACTTACAAATGTGCCCCGAGCCAAAATATATGAAATCCTTAAAGCTTTAGCGAAAAAGGGCTATCTGGAAGTGCGGCAGGGATCTCCTACCTATTTCAGGGCAGTTGATCCTGAACAGGTAATTGGAAAGATAAAAGACGAATTGCTAACCTGTGCAGACGAGGCTCTTAAGCAGCTCAACGAACTTAGCTACGAACTCCCACAAACTTCTCCTGTATGGTGTATCCAGAGCGAGTGGGGAATCAAAAATAGGATTAAGGAAATTCTTAGTGGAGCAAAAGAAGAAGTAATTATTTATTCCTCAAACCCGGAATTTTATCAAGAGTTTAAATCTGAACTGGAAGAGCTGCAAAAGAAATGCAGTTTAATTCTCATTGTAGACGAGCTTCAAAAATTCAGTTCTTTGCCTTTTGACTTTAACGTGGTTACAAACGAATTCAGAGAATTCATAAACAATATCATTATCGATGGAATTCATTACAACGAAGAACTTTTTATAATCGTGGATGGAAAGGAATCAATTGGAGTCCATAGCGTAGGAAATAAAAGAGAAGCTGTTGTGATAGGGTTACCAATCGTTTGCTATTTTCAGAAAATGATCTATAGCAAGGTTCTGGAGCCAAGTTTTGTAAAAAAGGATATGTAAACTCTGTTTATCAGGCTAACTTTTCTTCTAGTTTCTTTCGGCCTTTATCTATATAAGTTTAAGGGGTTCCGTTGCAAAAAATTCAAAAAAATATGTAAATCTATAAGTAATAAATAAAA
>CAZFNE010000110.1:0-4374 GCA_964520335.1 uncultured Methanosarcinales archaeon
TTCTTTTCGAATCTCTTACAATTTTGATTCTTTGATTTCCCAAATCCCTAAATTTTTCTACTTCTTTTTCACTTCATTTTTATCTTTTTTCTATATCTTCCCTATTTTTTTCCTTTTTTATATTTATACTCGATTTATAAACTCAGTATTTTATTTCTTTTTCAAAACTTCTGAGCCTGAAATTTAGTAAAAATGCAACATAAATTACCAGCCCCACAATTAAAAAGGCCTTTCCTGAAAGAAGCTCATACAAGAAACCTCCAAGAATCAACCCTGTAATACTGGCCAGCCCTCCGAAACTGCTGGCAAACCCCTGTACTGTTCCCTGGTATTCCCTTCCGGCAATTTTTGATAAAAGGGAGAGAAAGGAGGGCCACATAAGCCCGTCCCCAAGCGCGAAAAATCCAGTTGCAAGGTAAGTTAGGAAAAGGTTTCCAGGAATTAAAAGCAGAAAATTTGTTCCAAGCATAAAGCTCCCAAAGATTATGAGTGCAGCATCAGAATACCTTCTGGAAGCTCTTGGAAGGATTATGCTCTGCACGATTATAAGAAGGGCACTCAGCACTGTAAAATAAATTCCCATTTCTGCAATATTCCAGTCCAGGACAGCAATTGCATGTAAGGGAAATGAGGTATAAAAAATGTTAAACCCAAGAAAGATCAGAAAATAAAGGCCAAGCATATATGGAATATTCGGAAGTTTTAGAATTTCTTTAAATGAGGGTTTTTTAACCTTTCGTGCCACTCCGCACTTTTTTAGCTCGAATCCGAAACTTTTCTGAATCTTACTGGCATCTTCAGGCCCTTCAAGCGAGCATTCTTTATTTTCAGGAAGGTAAAACAATATCAGTAAAGTTCCTATAATAGAGATTATTATTGCTCCAATTACAGGTGCTATATCCTCGTATTGTGTCATGCTTAATATTCCGGCAAAGGCAGGGCCAACTATGAATCCAAGATTTGAGGAAATCGACATTTTGCCAAAATTCCGGTTTCTATCCTTTTCTTCAGTGATGTCTGCCAGATATGCATTTGCTACAGAAATATTTCCGCCGGTAAGCCCATCAAAAGCCCTGGCAAGAAAAAGCACTGCGAGAGGCAGAGTAATTGTAAAAGCTCCTATAATATCCGAATTGACTTCAAATAAAGGTATAATCGGAAGGAAAAATACTCCCAGGAAGATAATCCATGAAAGTAAAGTCCCAAACTGGCTTAAAAGTAAAATTTTCTTTCGCCCATAAATGTCAGACCATCTTCCAAGAATGGGTGCTCCTATAAACTGGAAAGCAGAATACATCGAACTTGCTACCCCGTATATGAAAGCATTGCCTCCGAACCGGTCTACGAGAAATACAAGAAAAGGAAGAACTATGCTGAATCCTAGTATCCCAATAAAATTAACAGCAAGAAGAGGAAGAAGAGAAATATTTTGTTCTTCTCCAGAATCGGGACCATTTTTTCTGGGGTTCTGATCCTGGTCCTGAAAATCTTGGCTCTGAAAAATATGCTCCTGTTTCGGATTTTTATCTTTTTCTGAATTATTTTTATTTTTTTGCATTTTCAGATTATTCGGTTTTTCTGGATTTTGCAGTATATCTCTGGAATTTTTTCCCTGAAAAATCTTAGAAATCTTCCCCTCTTCGTTTTGCACAATTATTATTATTCCATTCAATAGATAAGTCCTGCTCCCTGGCAGGGTTTTTCTTCTTAAATTTAAACTTCAACTAGTAGTTCGTCTCAAAGTTAATCTCAAGCTTTAGTTAAATTTTTATTTAGATTTTTATTTATTCCTTTATTTTCAAAATTTCTGCCCAGGCCTGTCTTCTGCATTCAGGACACCTGACGTATTTTTTACTCCCCCCATTAGGCCCTAACAAATCTTCCCATGCTGAAACCTCAAAAACCTGCCCGCATTTCGGACACAGGTAGGCAAAGTTTTTAGCATGCCATATTACCAGCAGGGCTATCCCTACCAGGACTATAAGGACCCAAAAATACAGAAAACCTGAAAGGAGAAGAGAAGACAAGCTCAACAATACAATAAATATTAAAAGTACAATGACTGTAAGAAACCAGTCTTTCTTTGTGACTTTTTCATATTTTCTTAATTTCATGGCTTCTCTCTACTTATTTTATTTTTGTTATTTTTCTTTTAATCCTGTCTTGAAATTCTTTTTATATTTTTTTCCATGATTTTTATTCTAGATTTTATTTGAATTCCCCAAAATTCAAATTACACAAATCCTGAATAGACTATTTATAGTAATTTTATTAATTTATAAAAGGATGAGAAGCAATTTGTCTGAAAAAAAGCCAGGAAAAAGTTAAGGAAAAATGACCCTTAACAATAAAGACTTTGAACGGGCAGATCGATTTCAAAATCTCCTGTAATTTTCAGTCGATATTCAGCTTAGCAAAAACATGAAACGAAATTAAAACTTTGTAAGCTTAAACATATCAGGGTTTTGACAACGAATTAAAATGTATAAATAAACAGGAAATACAAATGGCGTTTAAACTGATGTTTAAAGTAATATTCCAAAATAGAATTCAAAGAAAAAACTTATTATAAAGATATTCTGGAGTTTATATTTTTGGGTTTTAAAGTAGGTTTTTAAACTAAATCTTAAAACAGCTTTCAAGTAAAATAAATAATAACTAAATCAACGAATAAACTAACCTAAAAATTAGCAGCCTAATAAGATAAATTAATCAATAATAAAATAAAATAAAATAAAATAAAATAAATCGAAAAGCCAAAGCAAAAAGTCGAAAGTAAATATTAGAAAATTTAGAGGGTTTTAAACCCTGCAAATTTCACTTTTTCTAAGCCAATCAATGTCAGACTGATACAGGAGCCTCAAATCCTTAAGTCCTAATTTCAACATTGCAAGCCTGCTGACTCCAAGCCCCCAGGCAAGAACTGGCTCTTTTATCCCGAACGGTTCGGTAACTTCCTTTCTGAAAACGCCTGCGCCTCCAAGTTCAACCCAGCCGAGCCCTTCTACATAAACTTCAGGCTCTACACTTGGCTCGGTATATGGGAAATACCCTGGACGGAAGCGAACTTCTTCAAATCCTATTCTGTGATAGAACTCTGCCAGAAGGCCAAGAAGATCTGCAAAGGACATGTTTTTGTCCATTACAACACCCTCAAGCTGTTCGAATTCAGGAGTATGAGTGGGGTCAATTGTTTCCCTGCGGTAAGCCCTGTCAATACAGAAAGCTTTTGCAGGCGGTGTCGGGTTATCTGCCAGATATTTGATGGTAACTGCAGTGGTATGCGTCCTCAGCACATTCCTGCTTGCAAGTTCCTTGTCCCAGATTCCACCCCAACCGTAGGAGTCAATCTCACCTCCACACTCATGCATTGAAGCTACTCTGTTGCAGTATTCTGCCGGAAGTTCGCATTTACTTCCAAGGTGGAAAGTGTCCTGCATATCCCTGGCAGGATGGTCCTGAGGCTGGAAAAGCGCATCGAAATTCCAGAAGGAACTCTGAATGATTCCGCCTTTAATCTCAGTAAAACCCATTTCCAGGAAAATCTGGCGCATTTGCTCTATGAGACGCCTGTAAGGATGAATTTTTGCCCCATAAACAGGTTTAGGGGTAACATCAAGCCTGTAAGGCCTGAATTTTTTCCCTTTCCAGGCCCCACTCTTGAGCAAATCAGGGGTAAGCTGGGCAATTTCTTCTTCAAGTACAAGCCCCTGTGCTGTAAGGTCTCTTCCTTCACCTGTTATAGAAATAGTTCTGGATTTTTCTTCATGCTTTACGACCAGCTTGCGTTTTAGAAGGTCTTTTAGTGTACCCTCATCTGAACCAAGTTCCTGAAAAGTTTTTGTTTTGCCTGCAAAAGAAGAAAGCACCTCTTCGTCTTTTCCAGCATCTGATTTTCCAGATGGGACCATTATTCCGTCTTCAATTTTGGCCCAGCCTTTTTTTACAAGCCATCCTGTTGCAATGCCTACCATCTGGGAGGAAAAGCGGCTTCTTAACTCTTCAAGAGAGGTTGGCGATTCTAATGAACCAATAACCTGGCGCTCCGGGAGCCCGATTTTTACATATTCTTCGCCTTCTTTTGTGAGGGAATAACGTTCAAGTACTTTTTCGGAAACTGAAACAAGGCCTTTTTCTGCAAGGAGGAAAGCTGCCTGCATAGCTGCATCTATCTGCAGTCCTGATTTTTCTTCAAGTCTTTCTGGACTGGCAGTCCCTAGCTCGTCAAGGGCAAGCAAGACTTTTTTCTCATTAATCGTGAGGTTTTCCTGAACACTCATTTATGATCATATCCTGGAGTTCCTGAAAAATTCAGTGAATTTTATCTGAAGTGTAAATGGTTAACATACAATAATTAAAGCACAATAATTAAAG
>CAZFNE010000110.1:4474-6816 GCA_964520335.1 uncultured Methanosarcinales archaeon
ACAATAATTAAAGCACAATAATTAAAGTAAAGATAATCAAAGTTATGTCTTAATTTTAATTCTTAATTCGGATCTAAATTAAATTTAAATCTGGCTATAATTATTGGGTATAATTACTGAATTTACTATAAATCTTCTATAAATCCGATATAACTCTGATATAACTCTGATATAAACCCAATCTTGATTTCCAATACTGTATGATTATATTTGTAACTAATTCATTTGTGGCTCATCTATTCTATACAAATTCTATTTTACCCTGATTTATTTTTTATATATAATTCTGTATTCATCCAGATGTTCCCGGGCAAGCTCTCTTTTTTCCTGATGATCTTTGAGGAATTCATAGATCTTTTCAGCAGCTAACTGTTTGCATGAGCCGCACATTCTTGACCCGGAAACACACTCTTCCCTGATTTCCAGCAGTTCTTCATCAGCGTCAAGCAGGTGGAAAAGCATGAGTTCGAAAACCGAGCACTCTTCAGGTTTTCCGCCAAGCTTCTTCTGCTCTTCAAGGGTCATACAGCCACCTGTTTTTGCCTTCTTGACCTTTTTTGCAGCTTCTTTAGGGTCATCTGTAAGTGCAATATAGCTGTCCGGAACACTGCTTGACATTTTCCCGCCCTGAAGCCCGGTCATAAAGCGGTGATAAGTGGAAGCGGGCGGAATGAAGGCATACCCTCCAAACTCAGCAGCAACTTCTGCCACAACCTTTTCAAGGATTTTCCGGGCAGTCTTCCAGGTTTTTCTGAAAACAAAGTATTTTTCATATCCTGCAAACTCAGGCGGCTTCTCGCCACTGGCAAATTTTGAAATTTCTTCAATTGCTTTCGTGAAATACTTTCTTTTTTCTGGCTGGTTAATCTGTAAAACAAATCTTTCCAGGAATGCAAGGTCAGGGCTCTCAAGTAAATCCAGATGCTCCTCATAAACTTTTACTTTGCCAGGAATACGCTTTTTAAATTCCTTTAAGGCTTCTTTTGGAGCCCCTTTTCCTCGCACGCTCAGGTATTTCCAGCCTTCTGTATTTTCCCTTTCTTCAACCCTGAACATATTCATTTTTCCTGCAAGCCCGCGAGTAAGCCTAAGATGAGGATCCTGGTCAGGCCCAACAGGAACTACAACTGGTTTTGGGCCCCCGAATTCTTCTAACTGAGGCTGGAGAATATCTGCAGCCTGGGTAGCCACGCTGAGCATATGGGAAAGGTTAGTTTCTCCTGAAAAACCGTAGATTGCACTTAATTCTGAAAAATTTACCTTAACCCCAAGTTCGAATGCAAGATCCTTAACACTATCGCAGCCTGATTGGAAATAAATAAGGCCATCTGGCTTAAAACCAAGGGCAATAAGGCTCAAAATATATTCTTCTACTCCAATTTCCCTGCATTTTTGCCAGGAAAAGCCTCGGACGGAAAAAGCTTCCCTGTCTGCAATTCCTACAAACGCTGAAGCGCCCATCTGCTGGTGCCAGATAATCTCATCCATTACCATTTTGTGCCCCAGATGCACTTTTCCCGAAGGCATAAACCCATCCATAACTGAAAAAGGGGCACCTGTCCGCATGGCCTCTGCAATCTGTTCATAATCCCGGTGCCCGAAGATAACTCTTCTCCGCATATACATGTGTGGAGATGGGATTTCCGGAAGAATTTCATCAAAAGGAGAAATCCCGAATTCTTCGAATAATTTTGAATAATCAGTGATATTGCTTGAACTCCAGGGGTCAAGTTTTGTATCCATAAAGTCCCTCATTGGCTGCCGATTTCCTAAAAAAGTTCCAGAAAGGCAGCTTTCTTTTAAGATGAAAAATTTCATTTTATGTATAATCGAGGAAATAGCGTATTTCCGAATAAAGCCAGTAAAATCTCTCTTTAAAAATACCTGCTCATATGTAAATGTTTATCTTTTGGTAGTCTGTCTTCAGAATTGATGCTTGTTTTGTATTTCAATTGTTAGAACAATTAACAATTGTTTATAACAGTTTACGGTTTCCGTTCTTATTTTCGATTTTCGTGTCATAGTTTTCTTTTAACGTAAGAACTGAAGTACCTGTTATAAAGAGATCCAAAAGAATAAAGTATATTTATATCTTATTGAAGATAAATGGGGGAATTTCGCCTTATTCAGGATTTTTCCCTCTAAGCACCCCAACCTCCAAACATAAATATTCAAAAACCCAAATGTAATAATAAGATGGATAAAAGTTCCTATTTAGCTGAAATTGCCAATATTGTATCTGGATTTAAGGAAATAGATGCAGTTTATCTTTTTGGCTCATTTCTTGAAAAAGATGAGTTTAACGATATTGATGTAGCTTTGCTTTTATCTGAAGAATTAGG
>CAZFNE010000110.1:6916-10046 GCA_964520335.1 uncultured Methanosarcinales archaeon
TTCTGGAAGTATGGATAACTCCTGATTTTCTGCCAGAGATCTTTTAAGGATTCTTCTTTCATGTTTCCGAAAGTGAATGGAGGATATGGGCTTGGTTTTACATCTCCGTCTGCTGTTACATGCATCCAGCGCCTACCTGCCATTGCACCGAGCATTTGCCCCTCAAAATATGTGTTTGAGAACATACGTGGGCCTTCAGGACTGGAATTTATCCTTTGGTACATTTCAAGAATAAACTTTCGATCCGTGTCTGTAATTATAGGCCTTGATCTGGTTTTTGGCATGGCTTCCCAGACTGAAAATTCCTGCACCCCAAGTTCTGAAGCAAGCGTGTAGAGGGCTGGAAGCTCGTTGATGTTTAAAGGAGATGCATGTGTTGTCATCACAACTAAAAGGCCTGCTTCAACTGCTGTTTTTATGGCAGAGACAGCTCGTTCATATGCTCCCCTGGAATTTCGGATAGCATCATGTTTTTCAGGATCAGTCGAATAAATGCCAACCATAAGGGCATGCAACCCTGCTTCTTTTAACCGGAGGGCAGTTTCTTTTGAAAAATCCGTGCCCCAGGTAGAACAATTCACTATTGCTCGTTTTTTGTCCACATAATCGACAAGCTCAAAAACTTCGTTCCGAAGCAGAGGGTCATTTTCGGTAAATGTAATTATTAAAGTGCCCAGTTCAAGGGCTTCATCTATTACTCTTTTTATAGTGGCTGTATCCAGTTCTTCTGCAATTGTTCCCGGCGGGTATTTTGAACTGTTCTGGCGAGTAAGTTCAATTGATAGAGTTTCGGGAATATATTTTCCCATAGCTATTTGAATTTCTGCAAAAATGAGGCGCTTGAAAACCGGGCCTGGGATCGGGGGCAGCCAGGCGGAAGCAATGACTTTGTCATCCTGCATAAGAGCCGGTTTTTCTTCCTGCAAGCGAGAATTGATTTTTTTCAAAATAGGAATACAAGGTACTTTTAAGGGTCCACTCGCTGTAAGTTCCAGATTTTTTCCTTTATGCTTCAGATCTACAGAGAGGCCAGGCATGGAAAGAATTTCTATATTTGTATTTTCAGTCAGGCCATTACCTTCAGAACTTTCTTTTTCTAAAGTCCCCTTTCCTGGAACCTTTTTCATGCTTTCTTTTGAAGCTTCTTTTTCAAAACTCATTTTTACCTCGATCCTGATTAATTGAAAAATATTTGAAATATATTTAAATTTGCCTGTTATCTCAAGATCAAAATTTAAAGCAGCAAATTTACAGCCTGATATCTAAAAATTTTTTAATGAACTTACAAATCTGATTGTTGAATTATTTAATTAAAATTTAAAATATTGAAAATCGCCTTAAAAATAAAATTTGTTAAAAAAGAGTAAAAAGATAAGTCTTCCGGACAGGATAATTAGATAGTAATGACTGCCTGGACTCTTGAAAGACATTTAATAAAATAAACAATATTAAAAATATTAACGGCCAAAAATAAATTAAAAACCTTAAGCCCTTTCTGAGAAGGCAAGGTTTCCGCTGATTTTCTTTATTTTTACTTTGACCACGTCGCCTTTTGAGGCGCCGGGAACGAAAACGGTATACTTATCGATCTTTGCTATGCCGTCTCCTTTGGATCCGACTGCATCGATTCTAAGTTCATACGTTCCACCCTCTTCGATAGCGTCCCTGACAACCACATTACTCACCTTTCTCTTTTTGACAGGTCTATGAGCTCCACAGGCTGAACATTTCAGGACAAGCACCCTATCCACTCTAACAAGCTGAGTGTCAGGGCGTTCGCATTCCGAACACATAACGTATTCGTCCACATAAGCCTGGATGTTATCAGTGATCTGGGCTCTCGTAAACCTTCCCTGGAAGACTGCACGTGTGCCTTCAATCTTCCCGGCAGTCCCGAGTTCCCTGGTGAGATATTTCATCAGGTGGTCAGGGTCCCGGTTAAGGGTGTCTGCAATATTTCCAAAGTTATCCAGAATTGTGGTTTTTCCTTCGGAAAAGAGTCTGGGTTCAGGGATTACGAATCGAGCGTCCGTAGTCTCAGTATCAGGCATCTTTGCCATTGCACGGTTCAAAAGCTCTTCGTAATCGTACATTTTTATATCCTCTATACTTTTTATTTTAAGTGATTTTATTTTCAGTGCGGTTAACTGGTTACTGTACCAGTTCTGCCCCCTGGTCGACAACAATTCTACAAGGGGTAGGCAGCTTCTGTCCTGCATGCCAGAGAGCTTTCTTTGCAGCTTCGAAATTCTGTTTTTCAACAGCTACAGTAAAGATCTTCTGCATTGGATATACTCTTGCTGCTGTACCTACATTCTTTCCAAAAGCCCTGCGCATCCCACTGGATACACGGTCCGCCCCTGCTCCTGTTGCCTGCTTATTTTCCCTGAGCACTTCGTGGGGGTAAACGCGCAGCTTCATGTAAAAGCCCATTTTCCCAGCATCTGTGTTCAAATGCCTGTTTGCTGTAATACGGGCCGCTTCAAGAGCGACGTGCCTTATCTGGCATTTTTCTTCTACAACCAGAGAAACTTTAATCGGGAAGGAGTTATTTGCTTTGTCTCCCATGTCATAATGAATAACCTGACTGCCTGGAACACCGCCCATATATTTTCTTCGGGTAAATGAGCGCTGTCTTACGTTTCTATACATACTACCTGGCTTTCGTACCATAAACTTGATTCTCCTGAAAGTGATAATCTTAATTAATTGTAACTGATTCAATTAATTTTATTTAATTAATTTTAGTTGATTTTAGCCAATTTAGCTGGTTTTAATTAACTCTAGTATAATTGCAAAGAACTTTGTTGCAATTTATTGCATTTACTTCCCGGATTAATTTCCGCATATAAATGTTTGCAATAATTTTTGCCCTACATTTGCAAAAAGCCGTTAAGCAAACCATTCAGTATGAGATATGTGCATATAGAGATACCTGCCTGTATTTACATTTATCTGTAAATTGGCCCTGGCTTACTGGACAGGCAAATCCTGGCAACCTTTGAATTTCCGGTTCACTTATGCATGATTCCGGAATTGGAATATTTACAACCCCTGAAAAATTGGATATTTCGGGTGTATATGACCTACTCCCTACTACTTAGTGGTTTATAAGTTTTATTGATGGGTC
>CAZFNE010000111.1:0-10043 GCA_964520335.1 uncultured Methanosarcinales archaeon
TGTAATTAAGATATCAGAAATCATTTTCCTGTCTTTAGGGCTCAGATTATTCCATTTCTTATTAAGCTCTTTTGAAGAGTAAATAAAAGTCTCTTTCCCTTCAGAAGCCAGGGAAAAAGCTGCGGAAGGAGCAGCTTTCGAGAATCTTATTAGCTTTTCTTTTCCAGCTGAAATTGTTTCGGAAAAATTCCTGAAAAGATTTCGCTCCGAGTTGCCTCTATTCATTGTTTCAGAATAGGCCTCTTCATTTTCTTCGCTTCCGTAGGAGTCCTCTTTGAATCTCCGTCCTTTTAAAGTCTTACGGATATCTTCAAAAATTGCAGAAATTTCCTCATTTGATCTCGTTTTGAGATATTCCTTTAAATTCTCCAGAGTTTGCTGGTCTATTTTCTCAGAATTCATTTTAGATAATCCCCCTGGCTCTAATAACGGATCTTCATCTACTTCAACAAAATCAGCGTCTATTATGGGATATGATTCAAAAAGAAAATCTTTTGAATAAGCCTTTCCCGGGCGAGATTTTTGTCTGATTCTCGAGGCTGCATCTGAAAAAGCATCCGAAAATTTATCAAATACTCCCGGTTTAGGCAAGAGACCAACCCCTTAATGAAACATCTGCCTTAATTGCTATATATCAATTTTTGTAACATATCAGTTAATACTTGTTAGATCCGATTTGTATTCACGAAATAAAATTAGCGATAATAGATTATGATCGTATATTGTTATCTGCTTTAGATATTCTGAAATTAAATATAAATTATACTCACCCATTCATATTTAATTATCTATTCAAAATATCTATCACCGGGATCTATCATGGTTACTCTTAAAACCCTAGTAAAACCTTAGTCTAACTTATCCTAAAGAGCCAAACTCATTAAGGCAATAATTTATAAATCTTTTAAAGGCCTATCAACCGAATTCCAATCTATAATTAAACTTTTATTTTAATTTTCAGGATATTTTAACTTGATTTCTTTTTCAGGCTGAAAATTGGAAGTTAAAAGACCTTGTAGAGGCTAAAGAGACCTATATGCTTTTTTGCTATTTTAACAGACTATTTAGACTTAAAAAAATAATATAAGCTCTTTAAACCTGTGCTTTCCTGGAAATAACTGCAAATTCATTCGCAGTATAAGTAATTCTTTTATAAGTTTCGGGCCTTATTATAATAACAGCGAGGTGAAAATATGAGGGTACTTAATAGCAAGACTTTAAAAGTAATCATATACGGAATCCTTGCCATGTCAATAGTTTCAATTGCTTATGCTGGAGCAGGTGCCGGAAATGCTGCCGTGCCTCCAGAACAGGGAGCAGTACAAACAAAAGTTGGGGCAAGTGACGTAGTTTCAAGCGGTCCAGGCAGCTCAGGCAGCTCAGGTGCAGTTGCAGGAGACTATTTCCCTGAGTTTGACAAAATCAGGGTGGATCCGAATTATAAATACCTGGATATGGAACCAGGGGATAAAGAAAACTTCACGGTAACAGTTGAGAACAGAGATAACAAAACAATCAAGCTAAACCCAAGAATAGTAATTACTCCATATACTCAGAATTTCATAAATGAAAGCTGGATAGATATAAGTCCCTCAGATGGGAGTCTGAAACCCGGAGAGGAACAGGAATTTGAGGTAAATGTCAATATTCCTGAAGATGCTGATGTTGGGAGTTATGCAGTAATGATCGCCTTTGTGGAAAAAGTGCCTGAAGGAGATGTAGCTGGGTATTATTCAAATTTCCCGGGTACAATGCAGTTGAATATTCAGGTAACAATTCCCCCGATGGTTCAGATCCTTACTCCGTATGTCAATGACCTTGTAGAGGCCGGGAAAAATTATACGTATGAGATAAAGCTCAAAAATACAGGAGACAGAGAAATCTCACTTGCTCCTGAAATCACGAAAGATGGGGGAATTATTTACGAGAGAGCCGTCGCTGGCAGTTCTGCCCCGTCTACTGAAATAAGTTATCCTTTTGGAAATGATGCGATTAGCCTTGAAGCTCCAAAAACCATAAAAGCAGGCGAGACTGCCATAGTTAAATTAAATCTTGCAGTCCCTGCCGAAGCAAAAGGGAGCTACACCGGAACTCTTAAGCTGAATCTGGATGATCCAGGAATTTATGATGGAGGAATGGTTCCTCTGAGTTTCCGTATTCTTCCAGTTGTCAAAGAACCGTACCAGACAACCTTTAAAGCCGGAACAGACGGCCCTATAACTATAGAGGTTAAGGCCTATCAGTATGGATATGACCTTTATACAGCAGCAGGAGACAGGGATCTTGTTCCGACCTTTAACGTTAGCCTGAAGAATCCCTCCGGAGAGGAGGTTACCCCCACTCTTGTAAACACACAATACATAGGCTCGATAAGTATAATAGACGATACATATCCACAGCCGCGCCCAATCCCATATATGTCCGAAATTCCAGGCACGACACCGGCAGGTTCTACCCAGGAAAAATCTCCTGAAAATTCCCCGGGAAGGTATCAGGGAGGAGCTACAACCTTTGTAGAGACTTATACTGTCCCAGGGGCTATAGGGGACTGGACACTTTCAATTCTGCCTAAAAACACTGAGAACTTTGAATATTCAATTAAAATCGGGACTGCAGAAAAATAAGCAGTCTTCGATTTTTTCTAATTTTTAAATTTCCGAATTAATACTTAAGAAATCTAGAATTCCAGAAAGTTTTCAAGCGAGAACAAGTATTTTCTAATTTTCTGATAATCTCAAAAATCTTTTACTGCTTTCAATAATTCTTTTTCGGTTTTTAGAATTAGAGAAGTTTAAAATTTGAGAAGCTTTCAGATAATGCTATCTTTCTCAGAGATCTCATTTTCAAAAAGAGCGAAAAAAAGACTTATATACCCTCTAAGCTTTGCAATAAAAGGCCCTGTAATGATTTTGTATTGAAATAGAAGCTTATTATACGGGATATCAATATTTATTCTGGAATTATACTGGAGAGGCCCTATTTAGATTTGGATTTAAATTCAGATCTAATTCAAAGAAACTTAAGTTATTAACTCACAAAACTGAAAGAAACTTCTCATATCCGCGTAAACTTTCACATTTAGAAAGTAGAACTTAATAAGCCCTAAGGAATAAATACTCGAAAGGTATGATGGGTTCTCAGGATAAAAGATAATCACAATATCATACTTTCAATTTCACATTTTTGCTGGAGGTAAAAATAAATGAGAGAAGGCCCTGACCCCTTTGGGGTAAGAGACACTATTGAAACTGCTGCCGGAAAAGCTACTATTTACAGATTAGGCAAATTAGAAGAAAAAGGATTTGAAAGAATATCCCAGCTCCCCTATTCTATAAGAATTTTACTCGAATCCTTACTAAGGCATGCAGATTCTGAAAAACAGATAATAAATGCCGAAGATATTGAGGCACTTGCTTCCTGGAACCCTGAAAATATAAGCGAAAGAGATATCCCTTTTATTCCCTCAAGGGTAATTATGCAGGATTTTACAGGAGTACCTGCTGTAGTTGACCTTGCAGCCCTTCGTTCTGCAATGCAGCGGCTTGGAGGAGATCCTACCAAGATTAACCCGGTAATCCCTGTAGACCTGGTAATTGACCATTCGGTTCAAGTTGATGCTTACGGAACTGCATATGCTCTTGAAGAAAATGAGAAAAAGGAATTTGAACGCAACAAAGAGCGCTATTCCCTTCTCCGCTGGGCTCAGAAAAGCTTTGATAATTTCAGGGTTGTGCCTCCTGGAAGAGGAATTATCCATCAGGTAAACCTTGAATACCTGACTCCTCTAGTGCATCTCAAAGAAAAAGAAGGAGAATTAGAAGCATTTCCGGATACCCTTGTAGGAACCGACTCTCATACTACAATGATTAACGGAATCGGAGTACTTGGCTGGGGTGTAGGGGGAATAGAAGCCGAAGCTGTGATGCTTGGACAGCCTTATTATATGCCTGTCCCTGAGGTTGTAGGCTTCAAACTTTATGGCAAGCTCAAGCCAGAAGTTACTGCAACTGACCTCGTTCTTACAATTACAAAGATGCTTAGAAAAAAGGGTGTTGTCGGCAAATTCGTAGAATTCTATGGGCCTGGCCTGAATTCTCTCAGCCTTCCTGACAGGGCAACTATTTCCAATATGGCTCCTGAGTATGGAGCAACCCTTGGAATTTTCCCTCCTGATATTGAGACCCTTAACTATCTGCGAAGAACTGGCAGGACTCAAGAACAGATCGACCTTGTAGAAAAATATCTTGACGCCCAGGGTCTCCTTTATTCGACTAATGCCCCCGACCCCATTTTCACCAGCAACCTGGAACTGGATATGGGAACAGTAAAACCCTGCCTTGCAGGCCCTAAACGCCCTCAAGATCAGCTCTTTTTAAATGAGGTCTCTGGAAATTACCTGGAGACTATGCGGCAGACCTTCCTGGGCAAGCAAAAAGCCGGAATTAACCTTGCAAAAGATCCTGCTTACCAGCGCTGGATAGAAGATGGAGGAAAAACTCTAGAAAGCTTTGAATCTTCTATTGAAGAAAGCGAAAAAGCAATAAGCAAGCCAACAATAAAAGGCGAAGAAGTCGAAATTAGAAGTGAAGAAAAAGAAGCTAAAGAGACGGAAAACGAAATGAAAGCCCTTGAATGTACAGAGAAGAATTTCAGGGTTACTCATGGTTCTGTAGTAATTGCAGCTATAACTTCCTGTACCAATACTTCAAATCCGTCTGTCCTTATAGGAGCAGGCCTGCTTGCAAAAAAAGCTATAGAAAAAGGCCTGCATGTAAAGCCTTTTGTAAAAACAAGTCTCTCTCCGGGATCAAGAGTCGCTACAGAATACCTGGGTGCTGCAGGGCTTTTGCCTTACCTTGAAGCTCTTGGCTTCCACCAGGTCGGTTACGGCTGTACAACCTGTATAGGAAACAGCGGCCCTCTCCCAGACCATGTTTCAAAGGAAATTCAGGAAAATGACCTTACAGTTGCAGCCGTGCTCAGTGGGAACCGAAACTTTGAAGGGAGAATTAATCCCCTTGTGAAAGCAAATTACCTTGCATCTCCTCCGCTTGTAGTTGCTTATGCTATTGCAGGAACCGTAGATATTAACTTTGAAACCGAGCCTCTTGCATACGATCCTAATGGCCTTCCGGTTTATCTGAAGGATATCTGGCCTGCAGACGAAGAGATAAGAAAAATTGAGAAAAATAGCATAACTCCTTCGATGTTTGAAAAAGAATATTCAGGAGCCCTTGAAGGCCCCAAACTCTGGAGAGAGCTAGAAGCCCCTGAAGGCACTCTCTATGATTGGAATCCGATGTCCACTTACATTCAAGAACCGCCTTACTTTATGGACTTTCCTCTTGCTGCCCTTACCCTTGAAGATATAAGGAATGCAAGACTCCTGGCCATCTTTGGAGATAGTATTACTACAGACCATATATCTCCAGCGGGGGACATTCCTGCTGACAGCCCTGCGGGCAGGTACTTGATATCCTGGGGAGTAGACCCTCAGGATTTCAACTCTTACGGGTCTCGTAGAGGCAATCACGAAGTAATGATGCGCGGGACTTTTGCGAATATAAGGCTCAAAAATAAGCTTGTAGACAGGGAAGGAGGCTGGACTGAGTTCCATCTACATAAGGATACTTTCCCTGAAGCTGACTGCGGAGGAATTCCAATTTACAATGCAGCCATGCTCTATGCTGAAAACAATGTCCCGCTTATAGTTCTTGCAGGCAAGGAATACGGCACAGGCAGTTCCAGGGATTGGGCAGCTAAAGGCACTTTCCTGCTTGGGGTAAAGGCCGTAATTTCTGAATCCTTTGAACGTATCCACAGGAGCAACCTTGTAGGCATGGGAGTTCTTCCTTTGCAATTTAAAGAAGGAGAAAACGCTGATAATCTAGGGCTCACAGGAAAAGAGAGTTATGAGATTTCAGGCATTGAAAATATGGAACCAAATGCTGAACTTACAGTAACATCAAAGGATGAAAATGGAGAAGAAAAAAGATTCCAGGTCTTATCCCGTCTTGACTCCCCTGTAGAGATAGAATACTATTTAAATGGCGGAATCCTGCATAAATTTTTGCGCGATTCTGTGAGAAAAAATTAAAGCTAACTGATTAGAAAAGTTAAAAACTAAAATTAAAGATTAAAAAGATTGATGTAAAGATAAAAAGACAAGAAGATAAAAAGGCTCCCTGAAAGATTTCCCTGCTGCAACACTATTCTTTCAGAAACCTTCTCTTTTTATAATTGAATAACATTTTAACTTTGGAAGATAGTTTTTTAGAGATCTCAGGAATCTAACTAATTAATTTTATTTGGAAAACTGTAATAAAAATGAATAGAGACCCATTTTTTCTTAAACCTATCCTGATTATCCATGTGATTAGAAACTATGCAATTTAAAATAAAGTAGCGTTGCCCTAAAATAATAAAGCAAATAATAAAATAATTATAGAGATCCGTAAATACAATTTCAACAAATTTAATATACTTATTCAACGATAATAGATTTACATTCTCACCCTATTTTTGGGCCCCATAGGGCCCTTCGCTTTAAATCTTTCACGTACAACCAGAGGATTCCCCAAATTTCAAGACTTTTTGAAAAAATCCTCTAAGCATAACTGCGAGGTAGAAAATGAGTAAAGATATTTGTTTCATAGACGGGCTGGAGGGCATTCTGAAATACAGGGAAATAGACATCAACCAATTAGTTGAACTTTCCTATGATGCTGTTTCCTATTTGCTTATCCAGGGAGAACTTCCAGGGGAGAAAGAACTCGAAGAGTATTCAGCCCGCCTGCGTGGGGAGCGTGAAATCAATAAGGAAATAATAGATGTTCTCCGTATGTGTAATTTCGATATCGACGCTATGGATGCATTGCGTACGATTGTTTCCTTCATGTCTCAATTTGACCCGGATCTTGACGACAGTTCTCCTGAAGGAAATATGAGAAAAGCCATCCGATTAATTGCTAAAATCCCAACCATTATTGCTGCATATTATAGAATAGCCAACGGGAAAGCCCCTGTTTCCCCGGATAGCTCCCTTTCTCATGGTGCCAATTTCCTTTACATGCTAAAAGGAAACAAGCCAACAGAGCTTGAAGCCGACGTAATGGAAAAAGATTTTATTCTCAGTGCAGAACACGAATTAAATGCATCCACTTTTTCTTCGCGGGTTACCGCTTCAACTTTTTCGGACCTTTATTCAGCTATCGTTTCCGGCCTTTGCGCTCTTAAAGGCCCTCTTCATGGAGGAGCAAGAGCAGAGGTTATGACCATGATAGAGGAAATCGGCTGCCCGGAAAATGCCGAAAAATATGTTATGGAAAAGATAGCAAATAAAGAAAAAATCATGGGTTTCGGACACAGGGTTTACAAGACATATGACCCCAGAGGTACAATTTTTAAGCAGCTTTCCAAACAGCTTGCAGAAGATAAAAAGGACATGCATTGGTACAATACTGCTCAGGCAGTAGAAGACATAGTCCTTCGTGAAATTGTTGAGAAAAAAGGCAAGCCGATTTATCCGAATGTAGATTTCTATTCCGGAGTGATTTACAGATACATGGATATCCCGCCTCAGCTTGCTACCTCTATTTTTGCTATTGGAAGAGTTTCAGGCTGGATAGCCCATTGCTTTGACCAGTACGAAAAGAAAAGAGTAATAAGGCCAAGGGCATTCATGCTTGATGAATGTTAATGAACCGGTTTTTAATTTTTATTTTTAATCTTTTTAATTAAGAGGTATGAAGAGGCCCATAACATACAAATGTGCTTAAAATTTTTAAAAAAAGAACTCTAGACCGGTATATTTTTTTACTTATTTTTAGTGGTTTAATATATATACAGCCAGAATTATAATAAGGAGACTGTAATTTTTACAGAGGTTACTTTTTTAGAATCAGATAATCTTTTTATCATCTGAGAGCTTTTTGATATCAGATACCCATGAGTTTCAGAACTTTCATAAACCAGTTAAAAGAAAACGGAAAGCTGGTAGAAGTCTTACAGCCCGTTTCCCCGAAATTCGAAGCCTCAAGAATCGCAAAAAAAACAAAGGCTCCTGTTCTTTTTCATGATGTTTCAGGCTCAAAAGTAATTATGAATTTACTTGGTTCAAGAGAAGAACTGGCTTCAATGTTGGGAGTCCCTAAAGAAGAAATCATAAAGAAGCTTTCCCAGGTATCCCCAGAAGGTGAAATAAAAGTAGTATCGGAATCTCCTACCCTGGAAGTCATAGAAAAAGAAGTTGACCTAACAAAACTTCCTATTCTGACCCACTTCGAAAAAGATGGAGCCCCTTATATCACTGCAGGAATTATTGTATCCGAATATGAAGGCGTGATGAATGCTTCAATTCACCGGCTTATGCTTGCAGGAAAAGATAAACTTGCAGCCCGTCTGGTCCCACCAAGGCATACCTATCTTTTATACAAAAAAGCTGCAGAAAAAGGAAAGACTCTGCCTGTAGCGATCGTTCTTGGCTGTGACCCTACAATTACCTATGCAACCTCTACACGTGTGCCCGTAGGAAAAGAGTTTGAATACGCCTCTGCCCTTAGAGGAGCTCCTGTAGAACTATTTGAATGTGAAAACGGGATAAAAGTTCCTCACTCTGAAATCGTGCTTGAAGGATATGTTGATCCCACTGAAAAAATTGATGAAGGGCCTTTTGTGGATATTACAGGCACATATGATCTGGTCAGAAAAGAACCTGTAATCCATATTACAAGAATTATTCACAGGAAAGACCCTATTTATCATGGGATTTTACCGGCAGGCCCTGAACATTTACTTATGATGGGAGTGCCCTACGAACCGCGAATTTACAGGGCTGTTGGAGAAGTTACTACTGTTAAAAACGTGGTTCTGACCGAAGGAGGATGCTGCTATCTACATGCCATTGTGCAGATTGAAAAGCAAACTGAAGGAGATGGAAAAAACGCCATTATGGCAGCATTTGCAGCCCATACAAGCCTCAAGCATGTAGTAATCGTAGATGAGGATATAAATATATTTGATCCCCATGATGTGGAATTTGCGGTTGCTACTCGCGTGAAAGGAGATATTGATATCCTTATTATCCCTAATGTTCGAGGCAGTTCTTTAGACCCGAGAGGAGCTCCTGATGGTACTACCACAAAGGTAGGAGTTGATGCAACAAAAGTACTTGTAGAAAAAGAAAACTTCGAGAGAGCAATCATTCCTGAAACTTGATTTTAAAAATAGCTGTACTTTAACACTTTCAGAGTACAAGCATAGATTATTCAAACATAGAATTTAATATTCAGTAATTTGAAATCTAGGATATCTAAACTTCTATATCTAAACTTCTGAAACTCGTTTTTAATCAATATTTTATAATCTCAGTATTTTGTAATTATAGAGAGAATTTCCATGTATCTTACAAAAGAAGAAGAGCAAATCCTGAATGGGGAGGCTGGAGAAACCCTCAGGCAGGCTATTGAGATCCTGGTTAGTCTTGGTGATATATACGGGGCAGATAGGCTAATTCCTATTAAAAGTGCTCAGATAGCAGGGGTCTCTTACAAAACTATAGGGGATGCAGGCCTCGAATGGATCTCAGACCTTAAAGGTAGTGTAAAAGTCCCTTCAATTCTGAACCCTGCCGGAATGGACCTTAAAGCCTGGGAAAGGCTCAAAATCTCTCCAGAATTTGCAGAAAAACAAAAAGCCATTATTAAAGCCTATGAAAAACTTGGAGTCAGTTGTGAATGTACATGTACACCCTATTCGCTTAAAGGCTTTAACATAGCTTATGGGGATCATCTGGCATGGAGTGAGTCTTCTGCTGTTTCTTATGCAAATTCTGTAATTGGGGCCAGAACAAACCGGGAAGGAGGGCCCTCAGCTCTTTCTGCTGCCCTGCTTGGGAAAACTGCGAATTATGGGCTTCACCTTGACGAGAACCGCTTGCCCCAGGTTGCAATAGAGGTAGAATTTTCCCTTGAAACTTCAGATTACGGGGCGCTTGGATATGTAATAGGCAAACTCGTTGGAAACAAAATTCCCCTCTTTTACCT